>JBDLIZ010000091.1:0-12955 GCA_039714615.1 Pseudomonadota bacterium
ATATCCGGAAACACATCCTTGATATGCAAAAACCGGTCACCATCTTTTGCCCATAAACTACCTTGACTACTGAGCGTCATACCTTTAGTAGAAGCAAGATTACGCAGGTTTTTCGCCTTCTGTCCGCTGATGGGGGCAACGAATTCTCCCAACAAAATAACTGCGAGCGTTAATATTAGACCGGTCTTTAAGGCCGACCCGATAATGCGGGTTACGGAGATTCCCGTGGCTCGCATAACCACTAATTCGCTATTCGCCGCGAGATTGCCCAAACTTAGGAGACTACCGAGCAACATAGCGAAGGGAAACAATTCGTAAATGCGCTGCGGCGTGGTCAGCAAGATGTATAAAACAGCCCGAAGAAAGGTGTACCCTTGTTCACCGACGTCATCCATCTCATTGACGAAATCCATCAGGGTGTCGATAGACACCAGCAACAGTAGGCCCATGATAGTACCGCCAACTACAACCCTACCGAGATACCTCTCCAGCAGCTTCATAGACTACGCTTTCCCGCCCAATAACCAAGTCGTGCTCCATCGCAAACCGTTTTGCCGAACAAACAGCACCATGATGAGCGCCACCATCAACAAATGCACCCACCAAACCCCCAGCCATGGCGGTAGCACCTTGGTCTCCATCAGTTTCACCGAAAGATTGATCATATTGGCGTAAATGATGTAAACCACAATACCCACGACAAGTTTCCCGAAACGCCCCTGACGTGGTGTTGTATAACTGATCGGCAAGGCCAGTAACACTAATAAAAAAGAGGAAATAGATACCGATATCCGTCGCTGCAATTCTGCCTGGTCTGCGGCAACTACAGAGCCCCATAGCTTTAATGTAGACAAGGTATCTCGCGCATTGGCAATGCCACCTATTTTCAATTCCGGAATCTGCAGTGTATGCTTGTCAAAAGACATTAGTTGATAATCTTGCTTCGCCGAACCATGCTCATAACGGTGCCCATCCTGTAACTCCAGTAACTCATCTCCCGAGGCCGGATCAAGTCGATGCACTGCCCGTGCAGCGGTCTCTATTGTCAAACGCCCATTGAGAACGCCATAGACAAAAACGTTGTTAAGGATACCTTCCGTGGTATCGGTGGATTCTGCGAACACCACCCAGCTACCTTGCTTGGATTCGATGAACTGGCCTGCCGAGATACCACTGATATCTGTTTTATTTTTTGCGTCATATTCCATCTGGTCGGCCATTCTGATCGTTATAGGCAGGACATAAAGGGCCAATCCCGCCAGCAAAATCGATAATGGCAAAGCCAAAACAATCAACGGTCGATACAGTTGGGTGAGACCTACCCCGCAGGCGCGCATGGCCACGATTTCACTATCGCGATACAGACGTCCCAAGGCGAGCATCACCCCCAGCATCAGCGCGACGGGCAACAACTGGATGAGAACCTTGATCACTACCAAGGCAAGCAGTGGCATGAGGGTGTCAAGCGGCAGATTACCCTCTACCGTCTTATCTAGTAATTTGACGAATAACTGCCCGACGATAATCAACAGCAGAATGGACAAAATACCAACAAATGACAGCAAAATTTCCTTGATCAGGGCGCGGTCTAGAATGGATAGCACAGTATTTTCTCGATAGCTTGGTGTAAACGATGTAGATATTTCATAAAATGGCTGTTCACCTACCTAGAGAGGTCCTAATGAAATTTAAAATAAAAACCGCAGCCCCAGAGACCCAACGCACGGCCTGTGTCATTGCCGGCGTGTTTCTATCCAATCGTTTATCCACTGCGGCCAAACGATTGGATAAGGCATGCGGCGGTATTATCTCTGATATTCTAAGTGGTGGCGACATGGCAGGTGAAACAGGCGATATTCTGACGCTTTATAAGCTACCGAATATCGCCTGCGAACGCGTAATCCTGATTGGTTGCGGTTCCAAGCGTAAATTCACCGATAGCATTTACCGCAAGATCATCGGTAAATCAGCGAAACAGCTGCAGAAACTAGGAGTAAATGAAGCCGTTTCCTATCTGCCGGAACTCCCATTGAAGGATCGCGATATCGCCTGGAAACTTCGCCAGGCCGTCATCAGTACGGCCGATGCACTTTACTCATTCGAGCAGACCAAGAGCAAAAAGAAATCACCGCGCAAGCCCCTGGAAAGGCTGGTCCTGATGGTGTCACGCGAACAGGACACCGCCCCGGGGAAACAGGCCGTAATCCAGGGCATGGCGATCGCTGCCGGTCAGTCACTGGCCAAGGATCTTGGGAATCTGCCGGGAAATCTATGCACCCCCAGTTATCTCGCGGAACAGGCCAAGGCATTAGCAAAGGAATACCACAAGCTCCGGGCAAACGTTATGGACGAGGACGAAATGCAAAAACTGGGGATGGGGGCCCTGCTCTCAGTATCCCAGGGCAGCGACCAACCCGCCAAGCTGATCACCCTTGAATACAAAGGCACTTCCAAAACAGCCAAACCTATTGTTTTGGTCGGCAAAGGGATCACCTTCGACAGCGGAGGAATATCCATGAAACCGGCACTGGCCATGGACGAGATGAAATTCGATATGTGCGGGGCCGCCAGCGTACTAGGAACCGTATTGGCCTGCGCGCGTATGAAACTGCCCATCCATCTGGTGGGTATCATCGCCAGCGCAGAGAACATGCCCGGCAGTCGCGCCACCAAGCCCGGTGACATCGTCACCACCATGTCAGGACAAACCGTAGAGGTTTTAAATACCGATGCCGAAGGACGTCTGGTGCTTTGCGATACCCTGACCTATGCCGAACGGTTCAAACCTTCGGCCGTGATAGATATCGCCACTTTGACAGGCGCCTGCATCATCGCCCTGGGCCACCATCCGAGCGGTCTGTTGAGCAACGACGAAGCACTGTGCAAGACCTTGCTAGCGGCAGGGAGAAACAGCGGCGACCAAGCCTGGCGATTACCCTTGTGGGACGAATACCAGGATCAACTCGACAGCAATTTCGCTGACATGGCCAATATCGGCGGACGTTCCGCTGGAACGATCACGGCGGCCTGCTTTCTATCTCGATTCACCAAAAAATACGGCTGGGCCCATTTGGACATTGCCGGCACGGCCTGGCACAGTGGCAAACAAAAAGGCGCGACCGGCCGTCCCGTACCGCTGCTTGTTCACTATCTAATGGACCAAGCGCTGAGAACCTGAGACCACCTGAATGGAACATTTGACTAAAGTTGATTTCTATCTCGTTCAGGGTAACGATACCCCGAGCCGCTATCGCTTCGCCTGCCGACTGGTGGACAAGGCCTATACGCTGGGCCACCGGGTGCATATACATACCAATACCGCCCACACCGCCAGTCAATTGGACGATTTGCTGTGGAGCTTCCACGACCGCAGCTTTATTCCTCACGACATCGAGCCGCAAAACCAAGCGCATATACCGGTGACTATAGGTCATGGATGGGTGCCGAACCAATGTGATGTGCTCATCAACCTGGCCGCTGAGATTCCGGAGTTTTTTGCCCGATTCAAGCGCGTCGCCGAAATTATAGATCAAGATGAACATCGACGCGAAAGGGGCAGGACACATTACCGTCATTACCGAGATCACGGTTGTGCACTGACCCACCACCAACTCAAATCATAGGACTGAACCGTATGGCCAAGGAATCCGATGAGCAATCCGTACCCACACTGGTTGATGTGATCATCCCCGGCGAAACAAATACCGGACCCCACGAACAAGAAACACCACCGGCTACACCATCCCCTAAGCAGCCACGCCAAACTTCAAACCGCCCGGCCCTCCCTCGACCACTCATAGAGGCGAACATCGAGACCCTGGTAGCACAAATCCTCAACACGCACATGGAACAGATGCGCAAAGAAATCACTCGCAAGGTCATTACCGATGTCCGTGCCTATCTCAGCCACGACGCAACACATAGCCGTCACCAATTTAAATCCTGAGGGCCCGAAAAATTAATCCGCCACGAGTATATAATTGCGGGCCTTTCTAGAATACAGCACCGGTTAATCATGGATAAGACCTATAACCCCCACAGCATAGAACAGCATTGGTATCAAACCTGGGAGGACAAGGGCCATTTCGCCCCCTCCGGCAAGGGCGAGCCCTATTGCATCATGATCCCGCCCCCCAATGTCACGGGCACCCTGCACATGGGCCATGCCTTTCAGGATACCCTGATGGATGCCCTCACCCGTTACCACCGCATGCAAGGCGACAATACCCTGTGGCAACCCGGCACTGATCATGCGGGGATCGCGACCCAGATGGTCGTGGAAAGACAGCTCGATGCGGAGGGAAAGTCACGCCACGACCTGGGAAGAGACCGGTTCGTGCAACGTGTCTGGGACTGGAAACACCATTCCGGCAACACCATCACCCGGCAACTGCGTCGCATGGGGGCCTCGGTCGACTGGAGCCGGGAACGGTTTACCATGGATGAAGGGCTGTCAAGGGCTGTGCAAGAAGTGTTCGTACAACTCTACGATGAAGGGCTGATCTACCGCGGGAAACGGCTGGTCAACTGGGATCCCGTGCTGCATACGGCCCTGTCTGATCTGGAGGTCATCTCCGGGGAGGAAAAGGGTCATATGTGGCATATGCGCTATCCACTGGCCGATGGTTCCGGTCATTTGATCGTTGCCACTACCCGCCCCGAAACCATGTTGGGTGACACGGCCGTGGCCGTCCATCCGGACGATGCGCGTTACCGCAAACTGATCGGACAACAGGTCATCTTGCCCTTGACCGAACGCACCATCCCGGTGATTGCCGATGAATACGTCGATCCCGAATTTGGTTCCGGCTGCGTCAAGATCACCCCGGCGCACGATTTCAACGACTATGCCATCGGCAAGCGTCACGCGCTGCCCATGATCAATCTCTTTACTATCGATGCACGGCTCAACGACAACACCCCAGCCGTCTACCGTGGCATGGACCGTTACCAGGCCCGTGAACGCATCGTCGAAGACCTCACCGCGCAGGGCCTGATGGACAAGATCGAAGATCACAAACTCATGGTGCCCCGCGGGGACCGCAGCCATGCCGTCATCGAACCCTATCTGACCGATCAGTGGTATGTGAAGATCGCCCCCCTGGCCGAACCGGCGATCCAGGCCGTCGAACAGGGACGCATCGAGTTCATCCCGGCCAATTGGAGTAAGACCTATTTCGAATGGATGCGCAACATAGAAGACTGGTGCATCAGCCGCCAGTTATGGTGGGGCCACCGCATCCCGGCCTGGTACGATGCCCAGGGCAATATCTATGTCGCTCATTCCGAAGAGCAAGTACGCAGCAAATATAAGCTGGATGCTCAGATCCAGCTCACCCAGGATGAAGATGTCCTGGATACCTGGTTCTCTTCAGCCCTATGGCCATTTTCAACGCTGGACTGGCCAGACGACGCCGAGGAATTGAAGACCTTTTATCCCACTTCGGTATTGGTCACCGGTTTCGATATCATCTTTTTCTGGGTCGCCCGCATGATTATGATGGGCCTGAAGTTCATGGGGGACGTGCCCTTTCGTCAAGTCTACATCCATGGCCTGGTGAGAGACACGGACGGCCAAAAGATGGCCAAGTCGAAAGGCAATGTGCTGGATCCTATCGATCTGATCGATGGAATTGAACTGCAAGCGCTGGTGGAAAAACGGACCGCTGGATTGATGCAGCCGCAGATGGCCAAGATGATCGAAAAAGCCACCCGCCGGCATTACCCTAACGGCATTCCAGCCTTTGGCACGGATGCCTTGCGATTCACATTCACCACTCTGGCCTCTACCGGGCGTGATATAAAATTCGACCTGAACCGCATCGAAGGTTACCGCAATTTCTGCAATAAATTATGGAATGCGGCGCGCTATGTGCTGATGAACACCCAGGGCGAGGACACCGGTCTAAACGGTACCCCCGTGGCCCTGTCACTGCCGGATCGCTGGATCCTGTCACGACTACAAAACCTGATCGAGGAGGTCAGGAGACACCTCGACAACTATCGTTTCGACTTGGCGTCTAATGCCATCTATGACTTTACTTGGCACGATTACTGTGACTGGTACCTGGAACTTAGTAAGCCCATATTGCTCGCCAAGGAGTCCAACACCGAGGCGCTGAGAGGAACGCGTCGCACCCTAGTAGGCGTGCTCGAGACTCTATTGAGGATCATCCATCCCTTGATGCCTTTCATCAGCGAAGAGATATGGCAGCAGGTCGCCCCCTTGGCGGGGAAGACGGGCGAGACCATTCAATTACAACCTTATCCCCATGCCGATGGGTCAATAGTAGACAGCTCAGCAGTCAGCGAAATGGGATGGGTCAAGGATTTTATAATGGGGCCACGGCGTATTCGTTCAGAAATGGATATCCCCCCTGGTAAGATTCTTCCAATCCTGATTCAAAACTGGGACCAAGAAGACCAGCAACGCTATGCTCGTAACGCATCCTTTATAACGAGATTGGCAAAACTCGAAAGCCCTATATGGTTGAATGATTCGCAACCCCCAGAGTCGGCAACCGCCTTGGTGGGCGAGATGAAGATTCTTATCCCGCTGGCAGGGTTGATCGATAAGACGGCTGAGTTGGCCCGCCTGGAAAAAGAGCTGAACAAACTGCGCGGCAATCTGCAAAAGAGTGAGGCCAAGTTGCAGAATGTTAACTTTATTGAACGCGCCCCTGCCCCTGTGGTTGAAAAGGAGCGCACCCGGGTAGCAGAGATGCGCAACTCAATGGAGCAATTGCAACAACAGGCGGACAGGATTCGAGCCTTATAAGAAGCTGTCTGGTTAAAAAATGATCGGCTGCAAAGGCCTTGAAATTGGTCCATTTTCCCGATGCTTCTCGTTACACGCTAAAGCTATTCGCCTCACAAATCCGCCGGGAGCGGATTTGGACAGCCTCTGGCTGCTCAACGAGGGCCAACCAGGGATGGTTGGCATCAAACCATCGAAAAACTGTTCTCAATTCAAGCCCTTTTCGCTTTGACCACTTCTCAACCAGACAGCTTCTGAGCTTAGAAAGGACACTGAAAATGAATGAGTCGGCCCCAAAACTGAACGCATTGGAAAGGCGTCTGTTGAATGACTACCAGCGGGATTTTCCGCTGTCATCGGAGCCTTATGCACAGATCGCCCGCGAGCTGGGGGTGAGTGAACCCAAGGTGTTGGATAGCCTGGCGTCCCTTCAAAACCGCGGCATGATCAGCCGCGTGGGGCCGGTATTGCGCCCGAACCGAGTCGGCGCCAGTACCTTGGCCGCAATCTCGGTACCCGAACGTCGTCTGGAACAGGTGGCCCGATACGTCAGTGCTTACACCGAAGTGAATCATAATTACGAACGTGAGCACCGGTTCAATCTCTGGTTTGTGGTCACCGCCTCGGACCGACGTCGGATCAACGAGGTGCTGGAGGACATTCGCAACGAGACCGGGCTGCAGGTTTTGGATCTCCCCATGGAGCAGGCTTATCACATCGATTTGGGGTTTGCATTGTGGTGCTAGATGACAAGAGCAGGGCAGTGATCGCTGCCGTACAAGGGGGCCTGCCGTTGGTCTCTCGTCCTTATGAAACCATGGCCAGGGCGCTGGGGATGGATGAGTCCGAGTTTCTGGGGTGTTTGCAGGCGCTCATCGGTTTGGGAGTGATCAAGCGTTTCGGGGTGGTGGTGCGGCATAAGGAGCTCGGCTACAGGGCCAATGCCATGGTGGTCTGGGATGTCTCGGATGACAAAGTGACGGAGATCGGCCGGGCTCTGGGTGAGTTTGATTGTGTCACTCTATGCTATCGGCGAGCGAGGCGTTTGCCGCTATGGCCTTACAACCTGTTTTGTATGATTCATGGTAAGGATCGCGATACCGTGCGGGATAGGATTGAGGTGATAACCGAGCTTGCCGGGCTGCAGGCCATGCGCCGTGATATTTTGTTCAGTGCCCGACGATTTAAACAACGCGGCGCGCATTATCTGAATTCACAAACTCGAGGCGTGGCCCATGGATGAATCCGATCGCAATATCATCAATCAGCTCCAAGGCGGTTTTCCCGTAAGCGAGAGACCCTTTGCGCAGGCAGCGCAAGGCCTCGGGATGGCAGAGACCGAGTTGATCTCTCGTATCACGGCGATGCTCGACAATGGGCTGCTTTCTAGGTTTGGTCCCATGTACCATGCCGAACGCATGGGCGGGGCACTGACCCTGTGTGCCATGCAAGTACCGCAGGACCGTTTCGAGCAGGTTGCCGAGCAGGTCAATGCCTTCCCCGAAGTGGCACATAATTATGCACGCGACCACCAACTCAACATGTGGTTTGTACTAGCCACCGAGACGCCTGCTCGCCTCGATAAGGTGATTGAAGAGATCGAACAGCGCACCGGTTTGGGTGTCTACAACATGCCGAAGATCGAGGAGTTTTTCATCGGTCTTAGATTCGATGCGTGATGTGTATACCCATGACGAATGAGTTTTCAGGACACATCGCACGCCGCCTTTGCCGCATAGCCGCGTTAGAACACGAAAACCATAGGAATAACTATGCCTTACGTGTTCTGCCTTGCTCTGCAACAAACTCAACGCACGCTGCGCACCCGAAAACCCATCCGTCATGGGTATAATGGACAGTACCGATAGACGATTGATTGCCGCGACGCAAGCCGGTCTACCCTTGTCGATCAGGCCTTACCATGTCTTGGCACACCAGCTGGGGCTCAGTGCCAAGGAGGTCATGCAGCGCATCGAGCAGATGATCGCTCTGGGGATCATCCGTCGTATGGGGGTGGTTCCCAATCACTATGCCCTAGGTTATACGGCCAACGGCATGTCTGTCTGGGACATGCCTGATGGCGAGGTACGCCAAGCAGGCATGGAGGTTGGTGGCTTGGATTTTGTCAGTCATTGTTACCAAAGGCCAAGACATCCACCGTTGTGGCCCTACAATCTGTTTGCCATGGTCCATGGCCGTAGTCGGGACGAGGTGCAAGACAAGGTAGAGCGGATCGCCGGAATGCTGGGAGACCGGCAAAGAGGCCATAGTGTACTCTACAGCACTCGGATTCTTAAAAAGACCGGATTGAGGATTACCCAGGAATTAGCAACTGAAAAAAATGTTTAGACTATCTCAATACATGCGCGAGCTGGTTGATCCCAGCCCTATCCAAGCACGGCGAAATCCTCCGGGACCGGTGGTGATCTGGAATCTGATTCGGCGCTGCAACCTCACCTGTAAGCACTGCTACTCTATATCCGCTGACACGAATTTTCCAGGGGAACTCACTACTCAAGAGGTGTTTGAGGTCATGGATGATCTCAAGCGCTTCGGTGTGCCGGTACTGATCCTTTCCGGTGGTGAACCGCTGTTGCGCCCGGACATCTTCGAGATCTCCCATCAGGCCAAGGCCTTGGGTTTTTATACCGGCCTGTCCACTAATGGCACGCTGATCGGAGAAGACAATATCGGTAAGATCGCCGAGGTGGGGTATGACTACATCGGTATCAGCATCGATGGTCTCAGGTCCACCCATGATCGGTTCCGCCGCAAGCGGGGAGCTTACGATGCCGCCATGGCGGGGGTACGGCTGTGTAAACAAAACGGGATCAAGGTGGGGCTGCGCTTTACCATGACCCAGGACAATGCCCGTGAACTGCCGCAGTTATTGGAGTTGATCGACCGAGAGGGTGTGGACAAATTCTATCTATCTCATCTAAACTATGCCGGGCGCGGCAACCGCAACAGATCTGCCGATGTCTTTCTGAATACCACGCGCTGGGCGATGGATTTGATGTTCGGGGCTAGTCTGCAGGAAGTGCTGTGCGGCCAGGACAAAGAGTTCGTAACGGGAAACAATGACGCCGATGGGGTCTATTTGTTGCATTGGATAGAGAGGCGCTATCCCAAGCATGTTGAACGCATGCGCGAAAAACTGGCGCAATGGGGCGGTAACAGTTCCGGGGTGAACATCGCCAATATCGACAACCTTGGCAACGTGCATCCCGATACCTTCTGGTGGCATTACAGCTTGGGCAATGTCCGTCAGCGGCCATTCTCGGAGATCTGGCCGGATACCTCGGACCCCATCATGGCGGGTCTCAAGGCAAGGCCGCGCCAGTTGAAGGGGCGTTGTGGGCAATGCCGATATCTTGACATCTGTGGGGGCAATACCCGGGTGCGGGCCATGCAGCTGCTGGATGACCCTTGGGGGGCGGATCCTGCCTGTTATCTGAGTGATGAGGAGATCGGCATTACGAGCGCATCGGGCAATACTCTTGTCGATCCGCAGGTTCTGATGGAAAACAGACCACCGCGGTTGAATCGACAAAGCCAACGAAGAGGAGGATGAATGGACAAGAAAAACACAATGGAAATGCCTTGCACCCAAAATAACGCCCCAGATAAGGTGAGCGAAATCATTTTCATGAAGTTTGGCATCATCGGCGCGTTGCTCATGTTTGCAGCCATGTCACTGAGTATTTATCTCGCCTTTTCGTCATAAGTAGCACAGATGAAAGTCAGTAGTTCATCATTTGCGCCTCATTCCTGCTGATCGCAACCGGGCCTCGCAGTGAACATTAGGAATGCTACCGACACACTTCCCCATCTGGCTTGCCTCATCGTTCGTCTTCGGCGTTGCGACAACAGTGACATAGCGGGGCTATGCGCCTGTTATCGCGCCTTGAATACGAACGATCATTCGGCGCCAGTTGGGTAACTGTGTCGTCCGCATTCCTTATTTGATTCGCATTCATTCTGGTTGGTGGACGTATTGAGGATTGATATACCCATAGCCCTTTTCTGTGATTACCTTGTACCAGCTGTCGACACGTTCCGTGTAATAAAGGTGGGTACCAGGCCATACCTGGGTCAAGATATCTGAGGCGGGATCGGGTTCTATGTTGATCTCTCTGGGATAGTTGCTACCGCGTACCAGTAACCAACCCTCGGGTCGAGTGAGGGGGGGTTGTGACTCAGAATGATCTGATTTGGTGCCGGTCTGGATGAGGCCAGGGGGAATAACGATTTTTTGGCCCACTTGGACCTTGTTTGGATCAGCAATTTGGTTATGTTCAGCAATGTGCCGCCAGTCGCTGTATTTTCCTGTGGTTTTGAGGGCTATTGCACGCAGAGTATCCCCCCTTTTGACGATATAAACCACCTTCTCTTCACCTCGGGCATTTTGTGCTTTGTCGCTATTTTCCGCTGATTTTCTGGTCTCATCGATGGATGAGACCGTCTGCTCTGGCGCATGCGAGGTGGCACAGGCGTCGAGTAAAGGTAATGAACAGACGAGTGCCGTGAGATAAATTATCTTTGATCGATTTTCCTTTCGCATTTGCATCATATCTGGCGTCGCATGTTCCCACCGGCTGGCCATGATCTCCAAATACTTTCCGACTAAGGAGACGTGTGTGCCAAGAGCCCGGCAGGCTCCATAGGTTAGATGTTCTTATCCACCGGGGCTGATCACGCGGCGATGCGTATTAAAGGGAGATTCACATTACGCCACTTATTTTGAGCAGCGTTTTTCTTCCAATTTTACGGCAAGATCGTTTTCACGCCTGTCTGATGGCTTGCGCCGATCTTCGGTTACCGGTATCCCCGAACTATCGAAGAACGGGAGCGGAGGCAGGGGCTTCCAGCCACGTCTTTCCGTACTTCCCCGCTTAGTATAACCGGTAAGTTCACCTAGTATCCGCTTTACCTTCCCCTTGTTTTGCTTTCTGTTTGCCGTGCGCTTATTCAAAGCTTTTACCTCGAATGGCCTTCTCCGATTCTGATAAAGTATACCACTGTAAAAGAAAATTTCATGGTTATCAGTCAGCTATATAACGGTACGGCAGATTAGACTGTTTGGTATCCAGCGCATGGCGCAGAAGATGTGATATAAGTTTTCTTTAGGAGCAGGTTTAGAAGGGTGTGAATCGTTATCTGTGATAGATCTTTAGGGGTGGTGCAGGTACCGATAAAATATTTTATTACCGAGATCACTATAAGTGATCGTGTATGTGGAGTGCAAGATATTGATTGGTAGAGCGAGCTTGAGACTGAGCGGAAAAGTGGCGCAGGGAGATGCCGTTAGGGGACCTACTAAGGATGGAGAAGTGGCGCGTAGCCAGGCTATGTAACTGTCGTCACGCCTTGACTACAAATGATCATTTGACGTCAGTTGTGCAAGCTACTTCGTCCGTAAACCTATCGGGTGCGAACCGGCGTTAACGAGGGAGGGATTCCACGGTATACTCATGACGGATGGCTATTTTTAGCCCTCAGTTGGATTTATTCAGGGCCTGTTCATATTTTTCTGCGGCTCTATTAAGTCCTTTCTCTAGGAATCGAAGCCGCATCTGCTCCTCCAAGGGCAAGGGGTGAGATTGCTGTTCCAATCTACGATAAAGTACTGCCCATTCGCTGGCGGCTTTCTTCCATTCCTTGAAGGCCTGCTTTACGGGATCTCTCGTTTGTTGATCGTGGTCCTGAGTCATGGATGTGTACTGCTCCCTTATATCCCTTTTCATACGTATCGGTTTGAGCATCAACGTATATCTCCTCTGGTCGCCCGATGGTAGTGGTTTGTATCGTGCTGGATTAGGGCCGCATGTTCCCTGCACAATCTGGCTGATAGTAACCCTCTATTACAACGGCTACGGTTGTAGCATAGCGAATTTCACATCAGAATGGGTTTGATCTGCATCATGTGCAACAAGTTTTTACAAATGAAGGGTGTTTTGCTGAACAAAGACCTGTTGTTAGTACTCGATTTGAATGGGTACTGGGTAAAAAATTCTAACAAACTTTGTGATACCGATATAATTACTTGTTATTAAGCTATTTCCTTTGGGTCGCAATGAGGTGCCAGGATCTAGGAGCCTGTCCGAGAATAGGAGCCGTAGCGAGGGAAAGCCATTTTGAGTTCATTTTCTTGATCATTTGAGGCGAATAGTAGGCTCTATTCAACGAAAATGATCG
>JBDLIZ010000092.1:0-12897 GCA_039714615.1 Pseudomonadota bacterium
CCGGGAAAAATCCGACTAGTTGCCACATGGCATCCAGACCCAGGCAACCCGGCATCACTGGATCTCCTGGGAAATGACACCCGAAAAACCACAAATCGGGAATTACGGTGACACTTTACTATTTACCTGTTTATCCATTTACATTACCACCACCCTGCTTTTTCGGTCGACCACGGCGGGCTGGTCGCAGGCGACGTTTCAATTCCTTCTCCAAAGATGCGAGCGCTTCGTCGTTCATCAGCGGACGACCGACCGTCTGGCCCTTCGTTAGCGCAAGTTCCAATACCGGGTCAACATCGCTTTCCAGGAATTGCGAAACATTGTCGATACGGCCGAGTAATGGTTTGATTTTCACGAGTTCATCGTCACGGCCGGACAAGTGCGCTCGGGTGCTCGACCAGCGCCAGTCGGCGGCGGTTGCGGCGAGGTTGGCTTTAACCGGGTTCATGGCCACGTATCGAAACGCCGCCATCAGATGCGCTTCATCCATCGCAACTGAGCCAAATCGACCCTGAAATAAATGGCCGGTGACACGAAGCCGTGCGTTGATGTAGCCACTGTACCGCCGGTGGGTCTCTCCAACGGCTCGAGACAAACCATCCTCGGTACCGGGCGCGAGGATCAGATGGACATGATTCGGCATGAGACAATAGGACCATACTTCGACACCGTTAGCGACGCAGTGTTGGGCAAGCAAGTCTCGGTAGAGTGCGTAGTCGTCTTCCTCAATAAAGATCCGTTGACGACGGTTACCCCGCTGCGTGACATGGTGGGCAATACCGGGAATGGTGATTCTGGGAAGACGAGCCATAAGCGGATAATATCCTAGGCTACAAATAGTGTAAATGGTAAAGTGTCACTGTAATTGGTAATTGGTCACTGTAATTGGGAAAAATGGATATAGCCAGGCATGATGGGGTAGGTGTTGGGGTTCGTTCCTCACCCCAACCTACGAGCTATAAGCCGTAGTGATCTTGGGTGCGGAATGTAAGTTATAAGCATATAAGCGATAAATAGCTGCTACCCAGATTGAAGCACCAATGTTTTGTGCAATTATTTATCTGAAAAACTATAGCAGAAAAAACCCCAATAGCACATCAAACGTATAACGATGAGCCTTGGGTTGATGGCTTGCTCGAGGACCGGCAACATTCAAAATCTTTACACCTTGATCTGAAACGAACTCTTGAAGCATTCGGACAGCCTGCTCTGAAGGGATCTCTTGGGCATCGATCAGCTTGTAAGGTTTGGCGTGCTGCATGCAATATAGCACTGTCAACTCGGTTCCCCCCTCCAGGATTGAGAAATAGATGATCAGCGTCGCATCGCTGTGCAATACGTTATGAAGAGTCCGCTGGCGATATCGGCTGTCTGAAAGCTCAATAACGGGATATTTGTCTGGAATACGCCCATCTTCGGCACGGCGCCCTTTCGGACACCATCCACCACAGGACACACCGACCTCAAGCGCTGCATCCAAGGCCCCCCGGTCAACGCCCGTTTGCGCTCCAGAGATAATTTTCACGTCATTCATCATGCATTGCGAGATTACTTTCCAGATCGCCGGGTGGCCTCCCAGACCAACATGGCACGCTTTCGTCCCGCCCCCCACCGATATTCCCCTGTTTGGCCGGTATTGCGAATTACACGGTGACAAGGAATCAAATATGATATGGGGTTAGCCGCTACGACACAGCCCACGGCACGCGCACCCCGAGGACAGCCTACGGCCCGTGCGAGCTGCTGGTAGGAACAGACGCTACCTGCGGGCACATCCAAAAGCCTGCGCCAGACCCTGATCTGAAATGCACTGCCTCTGACCAGCAACTTGATTGGTGAATCCATACCCGCATTCGACTGAAATACGCTTCTTGCTAGGGAAGCCGTCGCATCCGCTTCCATATGGAATACCGCACCACGCCAAGCATTTTCAAGAGAACTCAGGGGCATCTGATCTGAGGGATTACGCAGAAAGGCAAGAAAACAAATTGCGTTTTCACTCACTGCCAGAAACATCGGCCCAAAGGGACTAGGGTGAACCCCATAAAGAATCTGCAACCCCTCGCGCCCACCGCTACTTACAACCATGCTCAGCACCGGCGAACCCTGCGATCGTGAGGCCTTGTGAATGGTAGTCGTGAGACCTTGTGGAACCTTCCTCTCCAGCAGCCGATTTGAAAGCCGCAGTTGACGCACGAAAAAATCAACGCTTTGAGACCAAAGAAAATCTTCCGCCCCTACCCCGGCCCAACGCTGTAACACCAGTTCACATAGACTTGGATCTAGACCAAGCGATGTGGCAATCTTGGACAATGTAGTCGGACTGACCGGTGCGTGTTCCATCCCCTCCAATAACCGTTCAATCAACTTATAATCTGTAGTCATCTCTCAGATCAAACCCTTCGCACATAAGTCCTGGTGGCAATGCGAATTCCAGCCTCCGGTCGCGTATGAGCAACACCATACACATTCTTTAGCTCGCAGGCGATGGATATTTGGACTAAACTGAGAGGATTAACATTTAATCTTGTTGCCCATGAACCCTCTCCTTCCACATGTTGCGTTGCATATTGGCCTGCTGGGCTTATTTACCAATCCCTGCATTCGTGCGGCCACTTTCGAGCTTCCGCCAGCGGATCAGCAGCTGGTCGGCGAGCCACATCATATCACTACGAAGTACAAAGACACATTGGTACAAATCGCCCGGCGTTATAATCTAGGGTACGATGAGCTTCGCATCGCCAACCCCAGTGTCGATCCGTGGCTTCCCGGGCAAGACACGCCCTTGGTACTACCAACGCATTTTATCCTTCCAGATGCACCACGCAAAGGCATTGTGATCAATATCGCAGAGATGCGACTTTACTACTACCCCAAACCTCGATCTGGTGAATTAGCTAAAGTGGTAACTTATCCCATCAGTATCGGGCGTGGTGATTGGCAAACACCGCTGGCAACGACCAAGATAATCAGCAAGGTCGAAAATCCGATATGGTATCCACCAGAATCGGTTCGCAAGGAACACGCTGAAAGGGGTGATCCTTTAGCAAAGGTCGTTCCTCCTGGCCCGGATAACCCCTTGGGCCTTTTTGCCATGAAGCTCGGCCTGCCAAGTTACTTGATCCATGGAACGAACCGCCCCAGCGGTATAGGGATGCAGGTCACCCATGGATGTATTCGCATGCATCCAGCCGACATTGATACATTATTTCACAACGTGGCGGTGGGCACACCGGTGACCATAGTCAATCAAATGTTTAAGGCGGGCTGGTTTGCAGATATACTTTACTTAGAGGCCCACCCTCCGTTGAAAGAGGCGTTAGAAAAATCGCGAGACCTCACCCCTCTGACCAGAACCCTACTCAACGTGACCAAGGATCGGGAAGATTACACTATAGATTGGAAACAGGTGATGCGCATTGCTACTCATCCAAGAGGGGTTCCCATTCCCATTAGGCCAAAACCAAACAACCAGGAATCCTCCATCGGTTATATTGCGATGGAAGACCATGATCCAGGTTTAGGGATTTTTTTTCTTGAAGAACTGTTAGAGGATTGAATCGGGACGATATCGCCGGTGATCGTGCCAGACGGAATATCTTAAAAGCCATTTAAAAGCTGCGAGAAATTCTTGTGCCGTAGTAACTATTCAGGACTATTGGAAAATGAGTTCGTAACTGTTCAGATTGCTCCTGATTTGTTCGAGTGCAAGGAAAAAACGCGCAGTTTACACGGGTAAATGAGCATTTTTGACGCCGTAATCGGGCAAATCAGGGGTGAGCTGGATAGTTACGTGCCGTAGCCGGAGTACAATACCGGCATCCGGCACAAGCGCTATTCTAGGTTATCGAAAAATCACTTCTGCTGAACCTGATTGAACATACGGTTGAGCTTTTCGTTGGTGGCCGTGCAACATGCCGCCGAATCTTCAGCCAAAACCTTGGCTTCTTCAGCAGCCGACATTGCAGCATCAGCGGTTGCCTTAGCTTCCTCGGATTGACTGGCCGCTTGGCTGGCAGTGGCTTCCACCGCTTGTAGCTGCTGTTTTAGGTTTGATATTTCCTGAGTGTTAGCACACCCAACAGTCAAACCGATGAATACGGCGACGAGTGCAAAGCTCAAGATTTTACTTGATCGTTGTTTCATATTTAGCCCCTTTATGTGACTGTCTATTACAAACGGAAAAAGTGCATGGGAAATATTGTACAGGCGCAAGGCCGGTTACACATAGATTATTATAGTGACGTTTTACACAGCTTACAAAGCCGACTCGATTGAAATAGTTAAAAATAATACACTTATTCCAGCACCAAATAATTCGACAAGTCCGAACCCAATACGCTGTTATCCCCTCTCAAGTAACGGATAAACAAAAAAGGGGCACGCCCCCCCTCCCCAGCGCACCCCTTTTTTCAATGTTAGGGCCTGTTGATTGAATGCAAAACCCTCTATTTACTCGCAATCTCCTCAAGACGCTTGGCAGGAATGACCTGACCATCGAGACCCGCCGCCTTCGCGCTTTTGCCGTAAGCGACGGTCATCAAGGTACTGTAGTAAACCACGGGCATGTGGAACTTGGTACCATATTTCGCATTAATCTGATCCTGATAGACCTCTACATTCATCTGACAAACGGGACATGGGGTAACGATCATCTCCGCACCGCCGTCATAGGCCGACTCGATAATATCCTTGATCAGGGCCTGACTTTTCTCCGGCTCTGAAAAGGCCAGCGCGCCCCCACAGCAGGAGACCTTCTTGTCATAATTTTCCACCGGCTCACCCCCCAGGGTCTCCACCAATTTGTCCAGATATTTCGGATTTTCGAAGGATTCCCCCTCGATCCCGAAAGGACGGTTGGTCTGACAGCCCACATAGCCGGCAATCTTGATATCTTCCAGAGGCTTAACCACGGCTTTACCCAAGGCCTCGTAGCCAAAATCCTCGATGATCACTTCCACCATGTGACGGATCTTGTTCTCATTCTTGAACACCAGCCCCGCCTCGGCCAATGCCTCATTGGTTTCAGCCAATAATTGCTGATCATCTTCCAGGCGCTCCGAGGTTTCGCGAGTGGCCAACCAACAGGCGGCACAGGTCGCCACCACGTCTTGCCCCGGATTGTGCTGCTCCGACAGGGCGAGATTACGTGCCGACAAGGCCAAGCGAGGAAGCTCGCCGCCACCACAAAAACCGATGGAGGCACTGCAGCAGTTCCAATCCGGGATGGTGTTGAGCTTGATGTCCAAGGCATTGCACATGGCATCCACTGAGACCAGATAATTGGACCCGGACGCCCCCTTCTGTGAGGAACAACCCGGATAAAAGGAATATTCTTTAGTTGCCATGAGACTTCCTCCTAGCCGTTGCTTGCATTGTTGGCAATACGTTTATCCTCCAGCTCCTGGGCCTTTTTCAACATGGCATGAAAACCACTCAGGTCCTTGATGCCATGGCCGCCGACCAGCTCCAGCATATTCATTCGTTTGGTACGAAGCATGTTGTAACCGATCATTTTCATCTTGTAAGCGACCTTGGTCCCTTCGACGAGACCGTCCAGGTAATAAAGACTGACCCCCAACTTGAGTTCATTGACCCGGCCCTTCTTGATGAGGTTATCCCAAAACTTTTCCGCAAACCTGAAGGTAGGCTGCTCCTTGGGCGCCAAGCCGAGGCGTTTGGCATAGTGCGCCAGACCATGCATGATATGGGTGATGGGCAAATCTCGCGGACAGCGTACGATGCAATTGTAGCAAGAGGTACACATCCACATCGAGTTGGAACTCAGCACCTCTTCGCGTTTATTGGCGCGGATCATCTGGAATATTTCTTGCGGCGGGTGATCCCAGTAGGGCCCCAGAGGGCAGGATCCGGAACATACGCCGCATTGCATGCACATTTTCACCCATTCACCTTCCTCCACGTTGTCTCCGACCTCGTGGAGGAAGTCGTTGCGGTATTTTTCGATCATAGCTGTGTTGATACCACCGCTCATAGCGCAACTCCTAAAACTTGAATGGGCTTAGACCGATTTTTTCGATCGTTTCAGCCATCTCGTTGATAAGCCGAGGCGCGCGCTCGATATCGGTAATCGCCACTTCGTGGGTGACCACCCGCTCGGTCTCGAGGTCGAGTTGGATCAGGGTATCGTCGATCTTGCTCATGCGATCGTGGGCCAACTCCGAGCCCTTGACGAAATGGCACTGATAATCCACGCCTTTTTGACAACCCATCAACACCACGCCGTCGTAGCCGCTGTTGAGGGCGTCGGTCACCCAGATGGTGTTCACCGACCCCAGACAACGCACCGGAATAATGCGAACGTAGGCACTGTACTCAATGCGATTCATGCCCGCCATATCCAGAGCGGGGTAAGCATCGTTTTCACAGGCCAGCACCAGGATTCGCGGTTTTTCCTCGAATTCCTCGGGAACATCCACGTTCTTGATCTGCTGTCCCACGGTATCCACCGAATAGTTCTCGAAGGAGATCACGCGCACCGGACAGGCCCCCATACAGGTCCCGCAACGCCGGCAGCGGGACTCGTTGAACTGGGGATAACGCTGCTCGTCTTCGTTGATCGCGCCGAATGGACATTCCACGGTACAGCGTTTGCACTGTGTGCACCCCTCCTTGCGGAAGGAAGGAAAGCTCAGATCGCCCGAGCGCGGATGCGCTGCACGCCCCTTGCCGGCATTTTCTACCGCCTGGATGGCCTTCATCGCGGCACCGGTGGCATCATCACGCGCCTGCAGGCTATCCATGGGGCGGCGCACCGGCCCGGCGGAATAGATCCCGGTACGGCGAGTCTCGTAAGGGAAACAAATAAAATGAGAATCGGTAAAGCCGTGCACCAGCTGCGGCAGATCCGTGCCCTGGCGGTAATCCAGATTGAGAATGGACTCCATCGGGACCATAGACACCGTCCGGTCCTCGCCATTGCCACCCTCACCCGCCTTTTCCTGCGCCTGCGCGGCCTGTTGTTCGGCTTCCGGATCGATACCGGAATTAGCCACCAGACCGGTGGCCAGTACCACCAGATCGGTAGCCAGGGTTAGCTCTTCGTCGAGGATGAGATCCTTGAATTTCACATTGAGGGCACCGTTAGCCGCAACCACCTCACTGACGCTGCCCTTGGAGAAGATGATCCCCTTGTCCTGGCCACTGCGATAGAAATCCTCGCCCCCCGCCCCCGGAGTACGCAGATCGGTATATAGAATCGTAGTGTCGATACCCGGATTGACATCCTTGAAATACATCGCCTGCTTGATACTGGCACCGCAGCAGAAACCCGAACAATAAGAGAGATGGCCCGGTTTATCGCTACGCTGGCCCGCACATTGGACGAACACCACACTGTTGATTTCCTTGCCGTCCGATGGCCGTTTGAGGGCCCCGCCGTCGGCCTCCATGACCCGTTTTTCCAGCTCCTGCTGAGTCATCACATCAGGCGTCTTGCCATAACTGAACTCAGGAAGATTGCCGGCGTCATAAGGTTTGAATCCACTGGCCTGGATGATCGCGCCAAAGCCTTCGGTGGTCGTACTCCCGCTCTCGGTAGTGATATCCGCGGAAAAACGCCCCGGAGCACCCTCAGTTTTGGTGAGGATGGCATTCAGATAGACGGTAATGTTCTCATCCGCTTCTACTTGGGCGATGAGATCCGCCATCCCGGTATCCTCCGGATCGGTATAAGGCGCGCGAGTGGGGATGCGTTTGTAGAATCCAGCCATCGCACCACCGAGAACCCCCTGCTTCTCGACGACGGTGACTGCATATCCCGCCTTGGAGGACTCCAGGGCCGAGGTCAGACCGGTAAGCCCGCCCCCCGCCACCAGGATGTGCTTGTTCAATGACTGCTCACCACTGGACTCGGGCGCGACCATGTACTTGATCTCGGCACAGCCCATGCGCAGGTAATCGGCCGCCATCTCCTGAGTGCTCTCCCTGTTCTCCTCGGTATCGGGCCGCACCCAGATCACCCCTTCGCGCAGGTTGGCGCGTGACAGGGCAACGTTTTCAAAATTGAAGGCCTCGGTCTTGGCCCGCCGTGAACAGGCCGCGATCATGACGTGAGTAGCCTCGCCATCGTCTATGTCCTTACGGATCATGGCAACGCCTTCGGCACTGCACAGAAAATCATGCTGCTTACAATACCCCGCCTTGCCTTCGCGGGTGGCAATCATCGCCAACTGGTCGATGTTCAGCCTCTCTCCTAGGCCGCAACCCTTACAAATATAGGCGCCAATCTTTTTTGCTTCTGCCACGACTTAACCCTCCGCTCTCGCGACTCGATTGACGACCTGAACGGCACGCAGCGCCGCGGCGGTGGCATTCTGCACCGAGCGGTTGACATCCAAGGCATCAGAGGCACAGCCCGCGGCAAAGATGCCGCCATTGGCCTCATCGAGTTCGATAAACCCATCCCGGTTGAGCACGACCTCCACCGGAAACTCATCCTTAGCCACGCTGGGCTGCATACCCACCGCCAATATCACCAGGTCGTGGGGATTGGCATAACGGTGGTAGCCCTCGGTGTCCACACCATGACAGATCGGGTTACCGGTCGTCTTGTCCTCGGTGATGTTGGCCACTTTAGATTTGACGAATTTCACATTGGCATCGTTCTGAACCTTCTTATAGAAATCCTCGAAGCGGTCGATGGCCCGGATATCGATGTAATAGACGGTAACCTGGGCATCGTCGCCGAACTGTTCGCGCAGATAAGTCGTCTGCTTGAGGGTGGCCATGCAACAGATGCGCGAGCAGTGACGAAGATAGTTGCGATCACGCGAACCGGCGCACTGGATAAAGGCGATGTTTTTCGCCTGCTTGCCATCGGAGGGGCGCTGAATCTTACCCGCGGTAGGTCCGTAGGGATCCAGCATGCGTTCGAACTCGACGCTGCTGAGAACATTGGCATAGCGATCATGGCCATAGGGCTGGATCTTGTCGGCATCGAAGGGTTGCCAGCCGGTGGCCCAGATGATGGCACCGACCTTGAGTTCGATGGTTTGCTCCCGCATGTCCAAATCGATGGCATCGTATTTACACGCCGCCTTGGCCTTTTTGGCATCATCGGTACCGATGATGCGCGGATCCAGCACATAACGTTGCGGATGGGCCATGTTATAAGGCAGGTAGGCCCCTTTGCGCTGGCTCATGTTGTAGTTATATTCATCGTCGAACTCCGCCTCGACGACCTCGGCGCAGGCCCCGCAGGCGGTGCAATTGTCGTTGATATAACGCGGACTGATCTTAAGCGTGGCCGTGTAATCCCCCTCGCTGCCACTGACACCGACCACTTCGGTCAAGGTCAGCAGACGAAGTCCCGAATTGGCCTTGAGACGACGCTGATTGATCTCCAGCCCGCAGGTGGGGAAGCAGAGTTTAGGGAAGTATTTATAGAGCTGGGTGATGCGGCCACCAATATAGGGACGCTTCTCAACCAAAATGACATCCTTGCCGGTTTCGGCGGCTTCCAGGGCCGCGGTAATACCGCTGATGCCCCCACCGACCACCAGGATGGTCTGGTTGGTTGCAATAACCTCCGTCATGGACTCCTCCGTCACGAATCGGAATAACTACTGATGCCAGTCGCCACCCACCGTTGGCATTGAACGATATCCACTCGGCATTAATCGGGTATGGTCTGGCTTATTGAAAAGTCGGATGCAAAACAATACTCCGAATGGCCTCATATATCCACCGCTAGGACCCCACAAAGGCATCGAAATTTCATATAAAAGAATAAATTGAATATATGCGAGACATAAACCACAACCGGTTCATGGTTGCTTATCGGGCATCATGAGGTTAATTTTGAGACCATCTCAGCGACCATACTGGAGCGTCATTGCAACATGAAGGCCCGCGTCATCAAACCGGAAGACTATTTCGTCGAGCAGCAGCCCTATTACGAAGCCGTGGGCAACGAGATCGAGGTGTTCGAGGCCGCTTACCAAAACCAGTTGCCGGTACTGATCAAAGGACCTACCGGTTGCGGCAAGACCCGGTTCATGGAATACATGGCCTGGCGGCTCAAGCGTCCCCTGATCACCGTCTCCTGTCATGATGACTTGACCGCCTCGGACCTGGTGGGCCGCTACTTGATCTCCGGCGGAGAAACCGTCTGGGTCGATGGTCCCCTGGCTCGCGCGGTGCGCGCTGGAAGCATCTGCTATCTGGACGAGATCGTAGAGGCGCGCAAGGACACCACTGTAGTCATCCATCCGCTATGCGACGACCGCCGGGTGTTACCCATGGAAAAGTTGGGAGAATTGCTGGTGGCCCCGACCGAATTCTGTATGGCGATCTCCTACAATCCCGGCTACCAGAGCGTACTCAAAGACTTAAAACAAAGCACCCGACAACGCTTCGTAGCATTGGAGTTCGACTACCCTGCGGCAACCCTGGAACGCAAGATCATCGAACAAGAGACCGGCCTGCGGGCCGATACCGCCCAGGCCCTGGTTAAGTTCGCCCACATGACCCGCAATCTGAAAGGCAGTGGACTGGAAGAAGGCGCCAGCACCCGCTTGTTGATCCATGCCGCCAAACTCATCGTCACCGGCATCGACCCGGTCAGCGCCTGCTACAGCGCCATCTCCCAGGCACTGACCGATGACGCCGAGATGCTGCAGGCAGTCAATGAACTGAGCGCTTCGGTATTTTAAAGAAGATCGGTAATACCCCTCAATGCATCAACATGTCCCCCGCAGGTCTTCCCTGCACGATCTCCTCGGGGGTGGCGTCACGGATATCACGTACATCGATGGTGAAGATCAGGGTCTTACCGGCCAGGGGATGATTGCCGTCCACGGTAAGTTTGCCGTTTTCGATCTTGGACACCCTGAAGGTCTTGGTCTCGCCGCGGTCGTTCTGCATCTGCACCTCGGCACCGAGCCGGCGGAACTGCTCAGGTACGTTTTGGATGTCATCGATGTAGGTCATCTCACGGTGGTGGGGACCGAAGCCTTCGTCCGGCGAGAGTTTGACCGAGACCCGGTCGCCCACCTTGTGACCTCTTAGCGCACGTTCAACCTTTTCCAACAGGCCGCTGTCGGTCCCATGAACGTAGCTCATGGGAATATCTACCTGCTCCAGAATATTGCTTTGCTGGTCCGTGATGGAGTAGGTGAATTGGACAAATTTGTGTTTGTCGATCTGCTGTTGGGTCATGCCGGCTCCTCGAGAAATTGTCTCAATATCATGCCTAAATCATAACCTAGCACTGCGCAGACGTCTCAACAACCAACCATATACTCCAATATTAATCACCAACACCACGATCCCAAGCAACACCTCCAGCTCCCGGGTCAGGCCTGGGGGATAGAGTATCGGCAACAGATAATGATCGACGAAACTGGCTTGATACCCCGCTTGACCGCCTAGCACCCGCAACCGGTTCTCCCATGAGGTCAAGGGACAATAACCGCGCGAGGTCTGTACGAACACCGCCCAACAGGCCGCCGGAAGATGCCACCAGATCACGAACTGCCAACGCAACGCCAGCAAGCCACCGGCGACGGCGAAAACGACAAACCCGATATGCAATAGCACCAGGATGTCGGCCAGGAATCGATACCACATCTATGAATTGGCTTTAAGAAAAGAAAATCGGTCTATTTCCAGACTAGCATTCCTGGACTATCCCCAGGAAAGAGCGCAAAACCGAAACGTCCGTAAAAGTCCTCCAATCCCGGAGCGGCCATTAAACCGATGAATGCACCCGTCTGTGCCTGAGCCTCAATATAGTCCATGAGCTTTGCCATCAACTGAGTACCGACACCTTGATACTGATATTCCGGCCGAATAATAAGATCCTGGATGTAAAAATAGATACCATTGTCGCCGGTGATACGACCACAGCCTATCACTTCTCCTTCTCGAACCGCGCACACGGCGTAGAGAGAATTGGCGAGCCCGGCCTCGGCAGCCGTTTTCGGCAAGGCATGCCAACCTACACTGCTACGCAGGTCGAGGTATTCCGCAACCGTTGGTACGCACTCCTTGAACTCGATGATCAAGTCACTGCTCTGCCCGGATTGTGCCTTCATCCCGTCGCGGAATCAGCCAAAAATTGATCCTATTCAGCAAAAAAGCGTCCTAGCGGAGAACCTTGCTGAAGTTCAATTACGATGCTCTCCTGCATCGATACCTCACCCGCCGCGATATGGGGCAGAAGCTGTTCAGCTACCTGCTGGATCATCAGCATGCCCTGCCGGTCCGCGCTGTCCTCGGGTACCCGAAGGATTTCCTGCTGCAATTGACCCAGGTATTGTTCGAGCACCTTGGGCTGCTGTTCCCGTGGTAGGGCGCGGAATTCGTCGGTGAAATCCAGATGCAATTCGCGCCCGCTAGTATTCGGGTCATCGAGTATTCCAATCATGAAGGGCGCTTGGATCAGCATGGCGTTACAATCTCGGTTATTTACTGTAGGGCCAGATGGCTTATGTCCTGTGCAATGACTCTAGAATCCTGACCAGCAGCCGACCATCCTCAAATCTGAGCCCGTGCCCACCTTGTACGGTGATGGTTCTGGCACGGCCACGCAGGGCATAGACCTGATTCAGGTCCTGGCTCCAGGCCGGCACGATGAGATTACCGAAACCGAAGGTTTCATTATCTTCGCTACGCACGATAGAGAAATACAAGGCCGCGGGATGGCGCTGATAATTGAGCCAGCCCAACAGGTTGTCCGGATTCTCACGCATCAGATCATGGTACAGTGCCTGTGAATGACTCAAGGTGTTGATTCCCAGCGCGGATCCCATCCAGCTCAGCGGGCTTTGGCCAGCCAGCAGACCTAACTCCGCACTCTCCGTACCCCGGTGCGGACTGGCGATGGTGATGAGGGCGGCCACACTCGGCTTGGGATGTTGAACCATGTACAAA
>JBDLIZ010000093.1:0-12890 GCA_039714615.1 Pseudomonadota bacterium
GTGGGATTATCTCCTCTTTCAGGCGGCGCTGTATCTCGTCGATGATGGCCACCGTGTTGGCGTTCTGTACCTTGACGATGCCGATGCCCACGGTGGTTTCACCATTGAAGCGGGCCAGTTGCCGGAAGTCGGCCAACCCGTCCTCGATGTCGGCAATGTCCCGCAGCCGGATCGGGGCACCTTCCAGGTAGGCGATAATCAAGCGGCCGAGTTCTATCGGGTCGTGGTATTCCAGGTCCAGGCCAATCAGCTCCTCCTTTTTCCCTCCCACCAGGAAGCCACCCGGCAGGCGTAAGTGCTCGGTCGTGAAGGCGCGCAGCACGTCCTGGATGGTGATGCCGAAAGAGGCCAGACGCACGGTGTCCAGGTTGACCCGGATGGTGCGTTCCCGTTCCCCTCCCAGGCGCACCTCACCCACGCCATCGACGGTCTCCAGGCGTTTCTTGATGATATTGCGGGCGTATTGGTTGAGCTGCTGGATGGTGCGGTCACCGCTCAGCACAAGCCATAGTATCGGCAATGTGCCGAACTCCACCTTGGCCACCACCGGTGTCTCCGCATCCGCGGGCAGGTCGTTCAATACCTGGTTGACCTTGGCCTGCACCTCGTTGAAGGCCACGTCCACGTTCTTGGACAGGTCGAATTTGACGTTGACGACGGAGGCGCTGGGGGTAGAGACCGAGCGGATGTGCTCGATCCCCGGCACGCTGTTGACCGAAGCCTCTATGGCGTTGGTGATGGCCGAGTCGATGATTTCGGGAGTGGCGCCCGGCTGCAGGGTGGTCACCGAGATCATCGGGAACTCGATGTATGGGTAGCGATCGATGCCGATATCTTTATAGCTGATGATGCCGAACAGGATCAGCACCCCGGACATCATGTAGGCGAGTACATGGCGCCGGACGGAGATCTCCGGCAGATTCATGGCCGCGTCTCGGCGATGCGCACCCCGGCGCCGTCGGTCAGCCAGGGGGCACCCTCGACGGCGACCGTCTCGTCACCGTCGAGCCCTTCCAGGATCTCTACCAGGCCATCGAGCCGCTCACCCGAACGTACCACCCGGGCATGGGCACGTCCGTCAATGATCGCGTACACAACCTCACCCGCGGGGCGCAACACCAGCGCCATGGCAGGGACCAACAGCGCGTCTTCATGCCGCTCCACCAGGATACGCCCGACCACGGTGGTCTCCGGGCGCCAGGGACCCGGGTTGGTCACGTCCACGATGGCGGTCACCGCCCGGCTGCCCGCCCCGACGGAGGGCTGCAGGTCGTCTAGCCTGCCCTCGACACGGAGTTCCATTGCCAGCGGACTCCACAGCACCACCCGCTGTCCCAGTACCAACCGTCCCGCCACGGTCTCGGGCAGGGGCAGCCAGGCGCGCATGGAATCGGGTTGGGTGATATCGAACAGGGGATCACCCCGTTTGACGAAACCACCCTCGGAAACATAGCGCCGTTCCACTACCCCGCCGACGTGGGCCGGCACCCGAGCCCGGACAGTCCTATCTTCGGCGATGGCCAGTCGCGCCTGTGCCGCATCCAACTCGGCACGAAACACCGCCAACTGCGCCTCGGCATCGTCGAACTGGGTGCGGGCGATGTACTCTTTGGTGGAAAGCTTCTTCAGGCGCTTTACCCGTCGCGCTTCGTTGGCGATCTGAGCCTCGATTCGATGCGTCTCGGCACGGGCCGCATCACACTCCAGGGCCAGGGCGGTAGTATCCAATTCCAACAGCAGGCTGCCCTGTTCAACGCGGTCGCCGGTTTCGACGTGGATCGCCTCCACCCGGCCGTCGACCTCCGCGGCCAGGGTGGGTGTGGTGCGGCTCTTCGCCTTACCCATGGATTCGAGCCACAGCTCCACGTCCCGACGCTCGACACCGGCAACGGTAACCAGAGTGGTTTGAAAGCTCACCTTCCCGGGGGTATTCGGCGCATCTTCTTTGGGGGCGCTCGCGTGGGCGATTATCACGTAAAAAACCCCCAATAATACAGCGATACGCAGGGTCCCTTGTCTCATGGTGTCGCTCCTGCCGTAGGGGGTTTACTCAAGCCGTTCAGAATGAGATCGATGACGCCGTCCGCGAATCGCTCTGGCTGGTCCGCGAAATCGACCTCCGGCAGGTGACGCAACACCGACACGGTCTGAAAGAAAAAGACATTGACGCCCACCAGCAGGGTCGCCGCCAGGGTTGGGTCGACCTCGGACCGAAACTCCCCACTTTCACGGCCTTCCCGGATAAGAGCGACCAGACGGGCAAAGGCATTGCCCACCACGTCATTGGCCAGCGTCAGGCCCTGTTCTTCGCCGTGCTCCAGCATCTCCCGCAGGACCAGCCGGTGGGGTTGAGCATTGTCGAGCAATATCCGCAGGTAGCCCCGACAAAAGCCGGCCACCCTCTCATCGGCCGAGGCCGAACTATCCTCCAAGGTTCCGATGAGCCCGGATGTCTCCTCAACCGCACTCTTGAGCACGGCAAGGAACAGACCCTCCTTCGAACCAAAATGGTGGAAGATATTGGCCTTGCTGGTTCCTGCGGCGGTCGCGATGGCATTGATGGACGTGGCGGCATAGTCATGTTCGGAAAACAGCTCGGCAGCAGTGGCCAGAATCGCCTTCGCGCCTGCAGCCATCGGTTTCTTTTCCGTTGTAGTCATAGATGTGGACATTTCATTATTGGCGCGATATCAGTGAATATCGGCCTTTAACGGGGAGGGCTGACCGATCGGTTGGTCAGTTTCGCAGAAATCCCGACGTCAAGCAAGACGGAGCCTGTATCAAGATACGGGCAAGACGTAGTAACTTCACGCAGCGCCCAAACTGGACGCAATTCTGCTCACCTTCAACGCCGGAGGTGGTGAGGGATCTTCATTCACCAACACACTGCAAACATCCGTCCTGGCACGCATCAGCTGCGACCAGATCAGGACCCGCCCGGTTCCAGCCTGTTCGCCAATCCCAGGTACAACAACGGCACCACCAACAGAGTCAACACCGCCGAGGTTGCTGAGCCGAAGATCAGCGCGATGGCGAGGCCGCCAAACACCGGGTCCGGGACCATGATCGCGGTGCCCAGGGCGAGCGACAGAGTGGTCAGCAGGATCGGTTGCAGGCGTACCGCACCGGCCTCGCGCAGGGCTTCCTCCAGCGGCATTCCCCGCCCCAGATTGTCGCGGATGAAGTCGATGATCAGCAGGGAGTTGCGCACCACCACCCCAGCCAGCGCGATAACCCCGATCATGGAGGCGGCGGAGAAGGTGTGACCCAACAACCAGTGCGCCGGAAACACCCCGATGAGTCCCAGGGGAGCCGCGGATAGTGCCAGCAGGGGCAGAGAAAAGCAGCGGTAGTAGCCTACCAGTAACAGGAAGATGCCGAGCAGGGACAGGCCCAGGGCCAGGCCCATGTCGCGGAAGGCGTCCAGGGTCAGGCGCAGTTCGCCTTCCCACAGTAGTTGAACGCCTTCCAGGGCATCGGGGCGCACCGGGATGAAGCCCAGATTGGCGGTCTGCAGATGGCTGCCGTCCGCCAGCGGCATGCCGTTCAGTCGTCGGTCCAGTTCCAGCACTGCATATACCGGTGCGCTGGCCTCCAGTTCACCGCCAACATACTCCACCCGTTCGCCATTCTTGTGGTTGATGGGTTTGGCCTTTAGCGCGTTGCTCACCCGGGTGAGTTCGGACAGTGGGATGTGGAGCCCCGCGTCATTGGTGACGAAAGCACGCTCCAGAAAAGCCGGGGCGATGCGTTGATCGGTGGGGATGTGCAATCGAATCGGTACCGGAGTACGTTCGCCGGAGGGATGGGCGTGGGCGATGACCGGCTCGCGGCCGGTACCCGGCAGCAGGCGTGCCAGGGCCTGCGTGACTTCGCTCGGATCGACCCCGGCCAGGGCGGCCTTTTCACGGTCCACCTCGAAGCGAGTCTCGGTGACGTCGGTGTGCAGTCTGGCCCAGGTCTCGGCCATGTCGTAGGTCTGGCGGAATTCACCCTCCACCCTTCGAGCCAGGTCGGCGATGCGTCCTGAATCCAGGCCGTAGACCTCCGCCAGCACCGTGGCCCGTACCGGTGGTCCAGGTGGGTCCTCCACCAGTTGGAAGATGCCGCCGGGATAATTCGCGGCGATGGCCTTCAGGGCCGGGCGCAGTGCCAGAACCAAATTGATGGAACTGAGGTCGCGCTGGTGTTTGTCGGTCAGGTTGACCCGGATTTCGGCATATTGGGGTCCGATCAGCCGGCTGCTGCCCTTGAGCTGGCCGTTGAAATCGATCACCGCGGGACGTCCAACGAAGGTCTGGTAATCGCGGACATGGGCCTGCCCGCGCAGCAGTTCGCCGACCTCGCGGGCGGCCCGGTCGGTGACCTCCAGGGGGGTGGCGTCGGGCAGGTGGATGTGGACCAGGAAGGTGTTCTTGTTGTCCTTGGGCAGAAAGGCCAGGGGAACCCCCAGCAGTGACACCGCTCCAGCGACCCCCGCGGGGCGAACGAACTGCCAGGCGGGTTGCAGGACGGACAGGAACAACAGCAGGGCCAGTAGACCGTAGAACCCGAGGCGCATCCAGCGGTGCCGCAACAGCGGGGTAATGACCGCACGGTAGAACCTGCGCAAGCGCTCGGCCCTGCGGCTGCTACGGCGTTCGGTGATCGGCAGCCAGCGCCGCGCCAGCCACGGGGTGACCGCGTAGGCGATGAACAGGGAGGCGATCATGGCCACCGGCAAGTTGAAGGCCACCGGATAGAAATATTCCCCCAACATGCCGGTAACCATCAGCAGGGACAGAAACACCACCACGATAGTGAAGGTGGCCAGGGTAGTCGGGTTGCCTATCTCATGGGTGGCCTGGATCGCCGCATTGGCTCGGGCCTGACGGTCGCAGCCGCAGCCGGGAATCGTATAATGGCGGTGGATGTTCTCGATCACCACGGTGGCGTCGTCTACCAACATGCCCAGCGACAGGATCAGGGCGTAGAAGGTAATACGGTTGAGGGTGGGACCCCAAAGCAGATCCATGCCCATCACCACGCTGAACACCAGGGGGATGGTCACCCCGACGATGGCCGCCGCCCGCGAGCCCAGCGACCACCATAGCACCAGGTTCACGGCGACAATAGCGGTCAATAGGTGGCCGATGAGCTCGTTGACCGACCGGTCCGCCTTTTGGCCATCGTCGCGGGTGATGATCAGTTCCACGTCGGGGGGCAGAAAACCCTGCTGCATTCGTTCCACACGCCGGCGCAAATCACGGGTCAGGGTCACCGCGTTGTAGCCGCTGCGCTTGGCCACGGCCACGGTGACCGCACTCACCTCGGCTTCCCCGCGAGCCTGAAAGCGGGGGTCCGCCGGGCCAAAGGCGAAGCGGGTGTATTCGCTGTGGTCTGGAGACGGCCCATCCACGACCCGTCCCAGGTCTCCGACCCGAAGCAGGCGCTGGTCTGTCACCTGCACCACGATCGCCTCGACCTGCTCCTTTGAGGTCAGTTGTCCGCTGACCCGCAGGCTGTGATTTTCACCACCTTTTTCTCCAGCCATGACGCGGCTGCCCAGTGGCAGCGAGACATCCGCCGTGCGGATCGCCTGTGCGACCTGCTCCAGACCCACACCGAAGCTGCGCAGGCGCTCCGGCGAGACCTCGACTCGAAACTCCCGCTGGCGCCCCCCGACCAGGTAGGCGATGCCGACCCCTTGTACGCTGCGCAGGCGCTCCAATACCCGCTCGGCCATGCGCCGTAGTGCCGTGTCGTCGTAGTGTTCGGAGGTCAGGGTGATGGTCAATGCCGGTACGTCGTCGATGTCGATGGCCCGCATCACCGGCTCGTCCGCACCGGGCGGAAGCTCCGGGGTCAAGCGCAGTAGGCGTTGGTAGAGGCGCACCATCGCGTCTTCCTTGTCCTCGCCAACCTCGAACTCCACCGATACCAGCGCCAGGCCCTCCAGCGCGGTCCCATACAGGTGTTTGATGCCCTCGATGGCGCTCAACTCCCCCTCCAGCGGTGACAGCAGCAGGTGTTCGACCTCCTCGACAGTGGCCCCCAGCAGGCGTACCGATACCTCGGCACCGGGCACGACGATCTGCGGGTTCTCCTCCCGTGGGGTCAGTTGCAGGCCGATTAGCCCGAACAGCAGAACGCCGATGATAATGGGGATCACCAGGCGTGACTCGACGAAGTAGCGCGTCACGCGCCCTGGCAGATTCAGGCGCTCAGTGTTCATTCGCGGGAGTCGGCCGCAGCAGGTCGCCTTCATTGATGTGGAACGGCGGATTCAGCGCTACCCGGCTACCCGTCGGCGGCCCGGCCAGCAGCTCGCGTCCGTTAGGCCAACTGCGCCCGAGCCGGACACTGCGGAAACGAATGCCACCATCCTCACCAATCACAAACACCCCGTCGATACCCGCGCGCCGGGTCAGGGCGGCCATCGGTACGAAGCGCAGCGGTTCGCCGGGCAACAGCAGGCGGGCGTGGCCGAAATGGCCCGGCATCGCCCCCGAGTCCGAGGGCAGGGTGATGCGGACCTTGCACTGGCGGGTGACCGGGTCGGCGACCTGGACCACCTGTTCGACAAGGCCGGTTATGTTCTGAGCCACTCCCTCGATGGACAGATCCACGGAATCACCAGTTTTCAACAGGTCCATCCGGTGAGAGGGCAGGAACAACTCGAATTCCAGCGTGCCAAGGATGTCCAGGTGCAGCAGCGGTGTTCCCGGGGTCGCCAGGTCGCCGGGGTCGAGCAGGCGTTCTCGCACCAGGGCATCGGCGGGGCTGGTCAGGCGGGTGTAGCGGCGCTCCTTGGTGCGTGCTTGCAACTCGGCTTTGGCCCTGGCCAGTGCGGCTTGGGCCTGGGCCTGCCTGACCTGCGCGTCGAGCAGTTGGTCCCGGGCCATGGCCTGAGTTCTGGCCAGCTTGCGGAAACGGCGTACATCCCCGTTGGCGTCCTTGAGGTCTGCCTTGGCGGCGTTCAAGGTTGCCTCGGCGCTGGTGACCGCTGCCTCCACCTGGGTACTGTCGATCACCGCGAGTAGTTGCCCGCCAATCACCCGATCACCCTCATTGACGGAAATCTGCTCGATGAATCCGGTACTCCGGGAGGCGATACGTGCCTCGCGGGCCGAGACCACGGCACCGGGCACTGGATAGACCTCCGGCAGGTCACGGACTTCGATGGTGGTCGTCGCCAGCTCGAATACCTGGACCGGTCTTGCCGGAACCTCGGCCGCATCCTCCCGGCAGGCACCGAGCAGGGTCAGGGTTAGCAGCAGAAAGGCGATCCGATAAATCATCGGTATATGCAGGGGCACATCGACTCAGGCCTTGTCCAGCGCTCGTACCATCAAACGGGTGATGTGCCGGGCTATGATCTCCGGTTGGTCGTGCTCGGCACGCATACCGGGTAGAAACTGTCGTAGCGGTGCGGCCTCGAAGTGGAACAACACCAGCCCCGCCAGTGATATGGTCATCAAATGGGGGTCACACTCGGGGGCCAGCTCAGAGACCAGGTCGCTGACCGCGGCGAAGGGTTCTGCGAAGGCGTGTTCGGCCAGTAGACGCAGTCGCTCGCTGTCGCCGTCCAAAAGCTCCCGTTGCAGCAGCATCCGAAAGTCCGGGTCTTCCGCCATCAGCAGGGTAAAGCGGTCGATGAAGCGCTCTAGCCTTTGCCGTGCTGTCCCTTCACTGCGAACGGTTTCGGTAATGACCCGCGCCTTGTCCGCGAAGACCCGCTCCATCGCCGCCAAATAAAGGGATTGTTTGCTGGGGTAGTGGTGATAGAGGGCGGCCGGGGTGATCGACATGGTGCCGGCGATGTCACGCATCGAGACAGCGCTATATCCCCGCGCCGCAAACAACGGAATGGAGCGATCAAGGATGACCGTGCGAGTGTCGCTAAGGTCCTGGGATGTCTTCATGTTGCAGCGCGCCGCCCGATAACTAACTAAACGTTCGTTAAGGACTATTATAGACAGTTCTATTCACACCTTCAACGCCCAAACAAGCGGTTTGGCTGACAGTTCCCATGCACCGCTTGTTCCTGGTACTCGTTCGGACTATGGATGGCTAATTGAATCGTTCAACTATTGTCAGGCAATCTGAGCTGAGAATCGGGTTGTTTGCAAGTCGCAACACCTAGGCGCCTGTCGGACTTAGGACTGATCTACTGCGGGGTGTAACCCATCGCCCGCTTTTAGTACATCAGGTCTGCGCAATGCCTGCCAGGGGACGCCGTAAATACCTCCATGTAGGTTTGATGGCGGCTTCCATGCCGCCCACACCCCTGCCAGGCACTACCCAGACCAAGAATAAGCGCTCGACGGGTTACACCCTCTACTGCTGCGGAAATGCCGGGGTTGGACGGATTTCCCGATCCTTTTCGTTAAATAGCTACGGCTCCACCCGTCGACATCCCTGTATCTTCCTCAAACGATCGACAAACCTGCCTCAGACTGTCTTTCCCTCGCCACGACCGCCTAAGTCCGACAGGCTCCTAGGTAATGTTACGTAAGTGATCGTACGCATAGATATTTCCATGCTGTATTGCTAATTAATAATATAAGGGGAAAGGATTAATGTCTCGTAAATAAAAAACCATTGAAGACAGGCCCTGGATAAAAGCCGTTCCATTATCGACGCGGTTGTGTCCAGGTGAAGAAAATGCGTTTATACGTTCTGTGTGATGTGGTTTATCAGGGTGGAGGAACTGCATATGAGGTGAAACTCATTGGTGCAGCTATTTTGATGTCGAAGGACAAGGAAGGTATGACAGTTGGTGGTAAAGGAGGGAAATCATGAACAAACTAACCAACATTATGAGCACGATATTGATCGTGTGTGGATTGAGCATGGGTAACACGGTGGGGGCCCAGCCGTATTTACTGGATGATCTTAAAGGTTCCTATGGTTTTGCCATGGATGGTGTGATCACGATCACCGATGACAGTTCGGGAGTGAGCATCCCTATCCCTATCCCTACCTCAACGGTAGGACGCATTGTGTTCAAAGGGGATACCGATGGTGATGGAGTGGTCGAGCTAGTGGCTAGTGGTTATTATAACATTGGTGGATTTGCTATCCTGGCGCAGACTACCGCACCAGGCAAGCCGGGCACCTATACTATTGGCGCTAACACGGGAATCGGCAGTGTAACGATGGAGGCTATTGTCGTGGGTCAACCCGAGTTTCCGTTGGGAGTGGGAGCTTTGCCCGCAGCTATCGATGCGAGTGAATTTATGAAACCGGTTATTTTTGAGTTCCGCTTCGTGATGGGGAAGGCCGATGGTGAATTCGATCTCATCGGGACCAGCCTGAGCACAGTGGAGGAAGGGAGTCAGACGGCACCGATCGGGGCCATCGTAACGAGGGGTCGCGCATGGCCACAAGCTCCAAAACCTGCGGGACAATAAAACCTGCGGGACAATCTCAATAAATAAGAGGAGGTGAGTTCTCTACGTAAATTGTGAAATGATCGTACCAAGACGTGTACTGGTTTACCGGGAGAGTGGTGCATTAAAATAATAAACATCTATCATGCCCATCTACATGCCTCGGGAGGGTGAATCAGTACACGGGTGTCTCCGCCGATGGCCAGCGGCCATCAATTCAATGTCCTATCGAATTTCTTTTTTTGTCACCCCCCTTTTATAAAACAGCCTATTACCTCTACATATCGTCTATAAACATCCCCCCCCCCGATGGGTTATCCTGCGATGTTTACAACCTCGAGGGGAGACATGCTGGATTCCTTTTTCAGTCTTCAAGCGCACGGCACGACGATACGAAAGGAACTGGTGGCGGGACTGACCACCTTTCTTACCATGGCCTATATCACCTTCGTCAATCCCAGCATCCTGAGTGAGGCGGGAATGGATTTTGGCGCGGTGTTCGTGGCTACTTGTGTGGCCGCCGCATTCGGCACCCTGGTCATGGGGCTGTATGCGAATTATCCTATCGCTATGGCCCCGGGTATGGGGCTGAATGCCTATTTCACCTATGGTGTAGTGCTGGGCATGGGGCATAGTTGGCAGCTTGCCCTGGGGACGGTATTCGTTTCGGGGCTGTTGTTTGTTATTCTCAGTGTGCTGCCGGTCAGGGAGTGGATAGTCAATTCCATTCCCCGCACACTCAAGATGGCGATCTCCGCCGGCATCGGCCTGTTTCTCGCCATCATCGCCTTGAAGAATGCCGGTGTCATCGTCGCCCATCCCAGCACCCTGGTCACTCTGGGGGATATCTCCGCACCGGCGCCGATATTGGCCATGGTGGGGTTTTTTTTTATCGTTGCGCTGAGCTACCGCCGGATCACCGGGGCGGTGGTCATCGGTATTCTACTCACCACCTTTATGGGATTGGCTCTGGGAGTATCGGAATGGAAGGGTTTCATATCCTTGCCACCGGATCCGATGCCCACCTTCTTTGCGCTCGACCTCAAGGGTGTCTTTGATGTCGGACTCCTGGTCGTGGTTTTTACCTTCCTGTTGGTAGATATCTTCGATACCGCAGGTACCCTAGTGGGGGTCGCCCATCGAGCGGGACTGCTCGATAGACATGGGCACCTGCCACGTTTGAAACGAGCCCTGCTGGCCGATTCCACAGCCACCGTGGTCGGGGCGGTGCTTGGTACCTCGCCTACTACCAGTTATATCGAGAGCGCGGCCGGCACCAATGCCGGTGGCCGGACCGGGCTGACCGCCGTAGTGGTCGCGGTACTGTTTCTGTCTTGCCTGTTTTTGGCCCCGTTGGCACAAACCGTACCGGCCTATGCCACAGCACCGGCACTACTGTTCGTCGCCTGCCTGATGACCCGCGCACTCACCGAGATCGACTGGGATGATGCCACCGAGTATGCCCCGGCGGTGGTCACCGCCCTGGCGATGCCACTGACCTTTTCCATCGCCCATGGGATCGGTTTGGGTTTCATCACCTATGCCGCGGTCAAGCTCCTCAGTGGTAACGGAAAAAAATGCCCTGCTGCCGTGTTTGTTATCGCGATTTTGTTCATCGGCAAGTTCGTATTTCTTTAGATCGAGGAGCAATGCAGGGGGAGAGGAAGTGTAGAGTGGTAATTGAAAACGGCCGAGTTTCCCCGGCCGTTATCATTCTTTAATCGATTGAGAGTTAGTCAAGGGGAATCAGTTCTTCGGGTCTTCCATCGCTAGACTCGTGCGGTGTAAACTCGAATACTGCCATTTCTACACTTTCAAGGCCACTTTGTGCTTCGCTATCGCTCCAGTCGTGGTAGTCCTCTTGGAGGAGTATATCGGTTGAATAACCTCTCACATACCCAATTACCTTCTCATCAAATCCAGCTGGCATTACAGCAGTATCATAAGCTGAATACTCCAGATCAGTTGACCCTACAGTGGTTGAAGAAAGACTTAATGCCGCTCCTATGGCCAATGAAACTATGGTTTTCATGACATCTACCCCCCATAATGGTTTGGTTGGAGGTTTGCACACCTTTCGTGCACATTAATTTATATAGTCTAAAAATGCTAGTGGCGCTAGTTTTGCGCGATATTTTGTTGTTATAGGGCGCATGACAAAATCAACGGACGGTAGTGTACAAGAAATCAGAAGCTGTCTGGTTGAAAAGTGATCGAAGCGGAAACATCTTGAATTGAGGGCATTTTTTCGATGGTTTGATGCCAACCATCCCTGGTTGGTCCTCGTTGAGCAGCCAGAGGCTGTCCACAAAATCGTCTGGAACGATTTTGAACAGCTTGGCTGGCCCTTTTAGGGCGAGCCCCAGGGAAGGGGCGAGTAAATCCGCTCCCGGCGGATTTGTGAGGCGAATAGCCTTAGCTATTTAACGAAAAGCATCGGGGAAATGCACCAATATCAAGGGGTTTGCAGCCGATTAATTTTTAACCAGACAGCTTCTCGAAATAGGGTAGTCGATATGAGGTACGATAATGATCAGCGTATGGCCCCAAGTGTGTTCTGGTTAAGGGCCTTCCGGCAATGACTCAATGAAAGGCTGGGTGGGTCTATGGAAACCATAAAGGGGGCCACTTTTTTCAATGTATTGAGTCCCAAAATACAACGCGAATCACCCGGCAATACGGCAACTTCTACATTACGTACCTCACATGACCCGCCGATGTTGAGTTTTTCGATACGGTAAATTGGGACAACCACACTGTCACCGTTGGCGAGCCTCGCCGTTATGTCTCTGAGATGGTTAGCCAATCCCTTTTTTTTCAATGTCTTGAGGGTTTTTTCGTTAATGGCTGTGTACCCTGCACCGGTGTCGATAAGCAGATCTACGACGCCTGCCCCACCGATCTGCCCCTCAACATAAAAAGTCGAAATCCCTTTATCTATTAAGGGAACCTTGGTATCCAGTACACCCGACAAAGCACCTTTTACACTAATAAAGCTCAGTGCAAATAAAACAATTGCCTTCATAGGGGTTGAATTCATAGGAGGCGGCTCTTTGTCATTTCAATGGAAATTCTCTATCTTCCAGCATTTGTACTATAACTTATAATATACCCATTTGGTCGTGCCCAGAAATGAGCATTGAGCAGCAATTTCCACATGCTTTGGGCATAACCGCCATCCTTGCTCTGCGACACAACAACGCACTCTCTGCACCCGAAAACCCATCCGTCATGAGAATAGCAGGGATAACACCATGATGATAAAGAATATTTATTCTTATTTTGTCGTTTTCTTCGCGATAGTGTTTTATGTTCCGCCTAGTGAAGGGAGCGACGCTACTTGGGGCAATCAACTTGGCGGTATAGACTATTTTCGCGTATCCGCCTATGTGGAAGGGGTGGATGTAGGTATGATGGTTACCGAGATGGAGATCGAGGCTGAGATGAAGCAAAGACTTCGACAGGCGGGGATCTGGGTGCTCGAGAATCATGAGGCAGAAGAAGGTGTTCCGAAAC
>JBDLIZ010000094.1:0-12887 GCA_039714615.1 Pseudomonadota bacterium
GAAAAATCGGATTTGGACAGATTTGTCGATCCTTTTCGTTAAATAGCGACGGCTATTCGCCTCAAACGATCGACAAATCTGCCTCAGACCGTCTTTCCCTCGCGACGATCACCTAAGTCCGGCAGGCTCCTAGTCTTAATGAGTGGTGAATGAATTTTCATTTTGAAACACCCAGGTGCGTGTGATCATGAGTTGATCATAGCTATCGCGCATTTCGTTGGGAAAGGGGGCGAAGGGAGCGGCTTGATTGACGATTCGCCTGGCGGCATCGTCTAAGACCTGCTGCCCAGAACCTGAACTGATTTGCGTCCTTTCAATGCTCCCATTGTTATTCAATAAGACGTGTAATATCAACGAACCATTGAGTTTTCGACGCCGCGCTTGATCGGGATAGTTCAGGTTTCCGACACGCTCTACTCTGTCTACCCATGCCTTGATATACCCTGCTTCAATTGCGGTTTTTGCGCTAAGTGTATCGATGTAGCTGATGCGTGGCTGACGCGCATATCGTCTTTCAGACTCGGCGAGTTCAGCGGCAAGCTGGGCAATTTCAAGACTGCGTTGGATGTGGGTGTTTCGTTGCGGGGTGTTAGGATCGTTCCTGGGGGCGGGTTGTTCGTTTTTATAGACCTTCTCCGGCCTATCTCTTTGGGATAGCAGCAGGTGTTTTTTAGCCTCGACCCCACCTGCAGAGGTCTTTTCCATAGCAAGGGGGGCGATTCCTGGTGAGGGTTGCGGCCTAACTCCGAGAAAGGGGGAGGATGGTCGATCTTTGGAATCGGTACTACCGCTGGCTTGCTGGTTGGCCTGAGCGAGGAATTCGGCTAAATCCGGGGCCTGCTGAGTTTTGGTCTGCAGCAATACGACTTCCAGAGAACGAGGAATGGGCGGTGACTTGGCGTCTGGGCTAAAACTCACGCCCAATATGACTATGGCGTGTACGGCTGCCGCCAAAACCAGGGTAAGGCTAAGGCGGTCCTCGGGGTTTATCGAGGGTATAATATGGGTGGCCATGGGTATGGGGCACTCATTTGATAGGTTTTAAACAGTATCTAATATAGCGATTGTCTTGAGATATCATAGGCCTGGATTAGGGTTTGTCATGTGGTATTTCCCAGAATGATCGGTATATCTGCATACCAACTCGATAGACATTTAAGTCATTTATCGATGCCTGGCCCTTAATCGCGAGGCGATGGCGTCCATGATCTGACCGCTGATATTCAGTTGATAGAGTTCTTGTAGCTCACGAATGCAAGTGGGGCTGGTAATGTTTATTTCGGTCAAATAGTCGCCGATAACGTCTAAACCGGCAAACAATATGCCCTTATCTCGCAGTAATGGACCAACTTGCTGGCTTATCCAATAGTCTCGATCGGTAAGCTCAACACCTTTGCCGGTTCCTCCCGCGGCAAGATTGGCCCGAAATTCCCCCTTAGCGGGTATGCGTGCTAGGGCAAAGGGGATTGGTTGGCCATCGATGATCAGAATGCGTTTGTCTCCGTGGACGTATTGTGGAATGAATTGCTGTGCTAATGCCATGCGCGTTCCTCGCTGTGTCATGGTTTCAAGGATCACGTTGGTATTGAGATCGCTATCGCGGATGCGAAATATAGAGGCCCCTCCCATTTCGTCGAGAGGTTTAATTACGATCTCTCCGTGGTTCTTGAGAAAGTCTAGGAAACGGTATTGATGTCGGCTCACAAGGGTCGGCGGACAGCATTGGGGAAACCAACTAGTATAGAGTTTCTCATTGATATCACGTAAAGCTGCGGGGTTATTTACTATAACCGTTCCCTCTGCGGCGGCTAGATCCAGCATATAAGTGGTGTACACATACTCCATATTAAATGGAGGATCTTTTCTCATGAGTATCACATCTAGCTTAGACAGTCTTCTGTCTACCTGAGAATCTAGCGTATGCCAGTGCTGCGGATCATCGAATACTCGTAGCCGGTGCATTGTTGCATGGACGCTGCCATTGGACACATAGAGATCGGGTTGCTCCATGTAAAATAGTGCCCAGCCCCTATTTTGAGCCTCTAGCAGCATTGCGAATGTGCTGTCCTTTTTTATATTTATGGTTGTAATCGGATCCATTACGACGCCGAGGGAGATGCTCATGGTGTTGGTATATCCTGGTCGTGAGTTTTTATGTCCCCAGCGGATTTCATCCGCTTATCTAGGAGCCTGTCGGACTTAGGACGATCTACTGCGGAAAAGCTGGATTTGGACAGATTTGTCGATCCTTTTCGTTACATAGCGACGGCTCCACCCTTCGACATCCCTGTCTCTTCCCTCAAACGATCGACAAATCTGCCTCAGACCATCTTTCCCTCGCTACGATCGCCTAAGTCCGACAGGCTCCTAGCGCACCTTCTTCATCGTTCAGCAGCTTAGGAGTGCGGGCGAAATAAGTTGATCAATGGGTGTCAAATGATCCTTATTATAATTTTCAAGAGATAAAATATTGCTATATGAATCAGAATGTTGTGCTATGTGAGTTGCAGTCACTAGCAGGAACTAGGTTATGGCTGACAGCCGAGGTCATACTGATAGGACTGTGATCGATGCATCATAGCGAGTCAAGTTGCAGATTATCAGAGAGCTAGATCGGGATAATGGCCTATTCTATCGGGAGTGCCGTTTATTGTATCTCGCTCAGTCATATTATGCATCGTAAAGTGCTCGGGCGTATGCCTAAGGCGGCTAGTTTTCGATTGGCTGAGACTGTTTGTAGTGGCACAGGGCAAAGCGGGGTCGCTATGTCGCTAAAATCAAGTCTAGGCATCCCCGCCTTGCCTTTGAGCAAGAGTGACATGCCAGTTTTCTAAACCTCATCTTCCTTGGGTACATAGAAACGCCGTGTGGGACTTCACCCGAAAAGGTCGTAGTTTTTCCTTTCAGTTTTTCTGCGTAACCTCATGTTACGGGTCATATCGGGGAACTCCAAAATTATCTTTCTAACCGTAATGAGTGGCGGCCAGTGAGCGAAAAAATAAGTTCAGATAATAATGCCATACCCGGTTTAAAGGTGATGGTCATCGACGATAGTAAGACCATACGAAAGACGGCAGAAATCCTATTAAAGAAACAGGGTTGTGAAGTGATTACCGCTACAGATGGTTTCGAGGCCCTAGCCAAGGTGGCAGAACATAAGCCTGATTTGATTTTTGTCGACATAATGATGCCTAGATTGGATGGATATCAAACCTGTGCATTGATAAAAAATAACAGAATATTCAAAGACACACCTGTGATTCTGCTGTCCAGTAAAGACAGCATCTTCGATAAGGCACGCGGACGACTAGTAGGCTCTGAGCAATACTTGACTAAACCTTTTAGTAAGAGTGACTTATTAGGGGCGATCAAGCAGCACGCCCTTCCAAAGTCAAAAAATATACAATGAGACTTTAGTGAGTATGATTTAAAAAGCAGCGTTTGCTTATTGGTTGCTATGACGCTTCGGAATAAAAAATATACTTCTTCATATTAAAGTTAAGAATGTACCTTTTTAAGAATCAGGATTTGAGTGAAAAATCATGGGATAGTAAAACTGTCCCATATTTTTTATTTATTGATATAACGGTTTTAAATATGTGCGAGGAGATAAAGAAGTGGCTCGCATACTTATAGTTGATGACTCGCCTACCGAGATTTATGTATTAAAGTTGATGCTGATCAAGGAAGGTTATGAAATTGCTACGGCGAAAAGCGGTGAAGAAGGAATACGTGTAGCTAAAACGCAGAAACCAGATTTGATACTCATGGATGTAGTAATGCCCGGTATGAACGGATTTCAGGCTACCCGTGAACTTTCTCATGCTGAGGAGACGGAAAATATACCAATAATAATTGTTACGACTAAAGATCAACAGACCGACAGGGTATGGGCAACTCGGCAGGGTGCCAAAGATTACCTTGTGAAACCCGTTATAGAAGATGAGCTTGTAAAAAGTGTTAAGCGGTATTTGTCACCCTAACAAGAAGAATAATGTCATTAAAGTTCTCTCAAAATCCATTTAAAATTCTGCTTCATCTTGAGCAGAAAAGTAAAGTGAAGGTAAAGCAGTTTCCAAGTCAGGAAGAGTTTAGAAAAAAATGGTCAGGGATCACATTCGAACTAAATGGTAAACAACTGCTAACCCCAATGGCAGAGGTGTCGGAGGTTATGCTGCAACCTTCGATGACGCACGTTCCTGGCGTGAAGTCTTGGGTGCTTGGAATAGTTAATAGCCGGGGAAACCTGTTGCCGGTAATGGATCTTCACGCACTTCTTTTTAACAAGAATCGACGCACTGTATTAAACCGACAGAGGATATTGGTTGTGAACCATTCTCAAATAGCCGCTGGTCTATTGGTCGATGCCGTTTCAGGTATTAAGCATTTCTGGGTGGATGATCGTAGCGATAGGGTTCCTGAAATGCCTTCAGAATTGAAACCCTTTGTTACACATTCTTATCGTCTTAAGGAAAAATACTATGGGGTGTTTGACTTATTAAGGTTAGTTAACAGCGATATATTTTCAGACGTAGAAATATAAGTGATAGTTCTTTATATAAAATAAATACAAATCTAAACGTTATCGTCCTCTGAACGTGGGGGAAGTATATTAGAAATTTTAGTATTACTTCAATCTGGAGAGATTAAGAATGAAAGCACCAAGCATTAATGGTGTATCAGGGACAGGAAATAAAGTATATTCGATATTGGCGGCATTGCTATTATTGTTTATAGCGCTTGGTGTCGTTTCAGTGTTATATATTTATAATCAAAGTAATTTTGATAAACAGTATCGTGCTGTTGTTTCTGAACAGTTATTGCTTTCGCAGCGTTTGTATACACAAGCTTATGAGGCTTCTTCTGGTAAACGAGAGGCGCTTACGGAGCTAAAGCTGCTTAGGGATCGATATGAGTATCTGGCGAGTAGCCTGGTTCGCGGTGATAATAGTAAGGCCGGTTTGCTGCAGCTTCCAGCATCTTTGCAACAAGATTTGAATAAGGTTCATCTAGGTTGGGAGGAATACAGAAAGAATATAGATGTAATCTTAAATGCAAGGAGATCATTATCTGCCGTCAAGGGTGCTGTTGAGGGGGCGACAGAAACTATACCGAACAAGCCGACCGAAGTTCAGCAAGCTTTGCGCCAGATGGATGGTTTACGCAAGCAGTTATTGCAAGATGGGACTCAATTAGTAAAGGGCATGGGGGTATATGGGGATCGTTTAAATCTATTTTCGATAGCGGCCTTTGTTATGGGTGGCCTATCCTTGATCATTCTTTTAGCGTTAGGTTATCTCATGAGTCGAGCCGCAAAGAAAAAACTGGAGATGACTGATGAAACCAATCGCCGAAATCAGCAGGCTATTCTACGCTTGTTGGATGAAATGACAAACCTTGCAGAAGGTGATTTAACCGTGCATGCCACTGTTACTGAAGACATCACCGGGGCCATTGCCGACTCAGTCAATTATTCTATCGATGCACTGCGCAGTCTGGTTACCACCATTAATCACACCGGTGTAAGGCTATCTTCAGCCGCAGAAACCACACAGGGTACAGCCCAACGATTAGCCGGTGCAAGTAGTCATCAGGCAAAGGAAATTACGGTGGCTACGGCAGCGATAACCGAGATGGCCGAATCGATCGAAAAGGTGTCAAAAAACTCCTTAACCTCCTCCAAAGTGGCTCAAACATCTGTACGGATTGCACATAAGGGCGCTCAAGCTGTAAGCCGAACAATAGATGGAATGGGAACCATTAGAGAGCAGATACAGGAAACTTCAAAACGAATAAAACGGCTAGGTGAAAGTTCGCAGGAAATTGGCGATATTGTCAGTTTGATCAATGAAATTGCCGACCAAACCAGTATCTTGGCGCTTAATGCAGCTATCCAAGCCTCTACAGCCGGTGAAGCCGGCAGGGGATTCGCGGTCGTTGCCGATGAAGTTCAACGCCTTGCCGAGCGAGCTGGTAATGCGACCAAGCAGATCGAGACCCTGGTCAAGACCATCCAAAGTGACACTAATGAAGCGGTAACCTCAATGGAGCATAGTACTGCCAATGTGGTTGCTGGAGCGAAACTTGCGGAGAACGCTGGTGGAGCCCTTACAGAAATCGAAACTGTATCCAATAGATTAGCCCTATTAATTAATTCTATTTCCCAAGCTGCAAAACAGCAATCGACAGCAGCGGCTAATATCACAAATACAATGAATGTAATACAGGAAATTACTATCCAGACCTCAGAGGGTACTGCTGAAACGGCAAGTTCAGTTGCAAATTTAACAGGCTTAGCGTCAGAACTAAGGCATTCTGTTGCTGGATTTAAGTTGCCTAAAGGCCAACAAGCGTAGTTGATAAGTGGTCTATGTCAAACAATACTGAGCGAGGCCACGGAGTGAAAGCGGTGAGTACTACAATTCATAAACCGGTGGTCATAGACCTGAGCAAGGTAAGTCACATAAACGCTTGAAATAGCCTAACTGAGTTTGACGAGGTATTGATTTATCATGAATATGCGGCATGTGCAGGAGGGTGATACACTTACCTGGGTTAAAAACCAGCTGGATTCCCTTGTCACTCAAGCCAGAAATGAAATCATTTCTTATTTTGAAGAGGGAGAAAGCCCAGAGAAACTGGCGGCGGCGCAAGCGATCTTGGCTCAGCTCAGAGGTGCATTAGGGATGGTCGAGGTGCACGGAGCATCTATGCTTGCTCAGGAGATGGAATATCTTATTATTGCCTTGAACGAGAATTCGGTTAGTAAAGTCACTGATGCCAGCGAACTGTTGTTGCATGCCTTTCTAATAATCCCGGATTATCTCGAACAGGTGCAACTACGTAACAGGGAAACACCCCATGTTTTACTACCAATTATTAATGATCTGAGGAACGTTCGAAACGCCAAGCCACTTTCAAAAAAGGTTTTATTTTTTCCTGCCTTAGATAAAGTAATGGCGCCTGTTTCTGCACCTTTATCAGGGCGTTTGGGTATGCTGAACGCACGAGAGGTCGCTAGACGTACAAGGCATCTGTTTCAACTCGCATTGTTAGGATGGTTTCAAGACAAGCACAAGGCAAGCAATTTAGCAAAGATGCAGAAAATTTGCTCAGTGTTATATCAAACTGCAAAGGAGAATACATCCCGGAATCTATGGTGGGTAGTTAATGCATTTCTACAAGCCCTAAATTCAGGTGGAGTGGAATCGAATTTCACGGTTAAACTCCTGTTGGGCAGGGTTGATCGGCAGATAAAAAGTTTGATTGATCATGGAGAACAAGCATCTGCTGAGAAAATACCCGACGAACTTATGGTAAGTCTTCTTTATTATCTAGCAATCTCCAAGGATGAAGAAAACATTGTTAATGAGGTGAAGCGAGCCTTTGCACTATCAGAGCTTATACCGGACGAGGCAGAATTGGAAGAATTACAGCAGATAATTTCTGGTCCAAATGCAGAGCTTCTCCATACCGTAGCCGGCGTTGTATATGAAGATCTTGCTGAGATAAGGGATAATTTAGAAATTTCTTTAAACAGTAATGAGAATGATACTGTATTGTTGGAGAAGCTCATTTTAAAGTTAGGTAAAATAGCTGATACTTTAACAATGCTTGGTCTAGACGAAGCACAAAAATGGGTGACGGAAGAGGCGGATATCATCAATGGAATTATTGTGGGGCAGGAGGATGCTACTGATAAAGCCCTTATGAACATGGCCAGTTTAATGTTAAATGTCGAGTCATCGATAGAAAACTATATTTCTTCTCGCTCTAGTGTATCGGGAAGGGAGGAAGTACAGGGCACAGAGGTTGACGCGAGAGATCAGGGGAGCAATTTATCTAAATTAGAACAGCGCAAATATATAGCTTCAATGATTAATGAAGCTAAGAAAGAGCTGGAAAAACTGAAGGACGGATTACTAGCCTATATTGCATCACCTCAAGATACGGCGCCTCTTGCTCAGGTTCCGCAGTATCTGGATAACCTAAAGGGTGCGTTAGCTATTGTGGATGCACAGGATGCGTTGGGATTACTTGATGCCATGCGAGTGTATATCACACAAGATATTCAAACTAGTCATAACATTCCCAAGAATGATCAGTTGGAGAGTCTGGCTGATGTTATCACTGGTATGGAATATTACCTCCAAGCGCTTGGCGAAGGTAAAAGAGAGCCTCAGGCCCTTCTGGAAACTGCCAAAACGAGTGTTGCCATTCTTAAGATAAAGGAAGAACATGATGATGTACAAGGATTCTCTTCTGTAACACACGTACCTAATCATCCTGGGTCTATAAAAGATCAAAATCATCACGATAGCACTCTGGAAGGGCCTTCAGAGTCAGTTGTCGATGATGGGCGGCCGCAGGATGCTGATTTGCAGGGCATCTCAACAAAATCCTCCCTACCCTTAAACAACGAACAGGGTTCTGCCAGTGCTGAGGTTCGTACAGGTGATGAAGCACAGAACTCTTCAGCAAGTCAGCAGCGACTTCCTGTGCTCGCGGGAGAGGTAGATCAAGATATTCTGGAGATCTTCATCGAGGAGGCGCAGGAAGAACTTAGCAATATTGAAAAGCTTTTACCTGAATGGCAATGGCATACCGATGACCATGAGGCTTTATTAAGTATACGTCGCTCATTTCACACGTTAAAAGGAAGTGGAAGATTGGTCGGAGCAACATTGCTTGGAGAATTTGCTTGGGCGTATGAGCAATTGCTAAATCGTGTCCTCGATCTAAGTCTACCAGCAACCCAAGAGCTAATCCAAGAATTGGACAAAGCCATGGCTATGCTTCCCTATCTAGTCCAACAGCTTCAAGGGAAAAAAATACCTGATATAGATCCTTATACCCGAATTGCCAAGGCTCGATTGCTTGGCAGTGGAGGTGCGGCGTTTGGGCAACGAGCCGGCAATGAATGAAAGAACTTTAATCCTACCCGATCAGCTTCCTAAAGAAAAATAGTCATAGAAGCAATGGATGACAATAGCGAGCGATTATCGAGTTACCAAAAGCTAAGGAATGCTACCGAAATAACTTCCCCATCTAGCTTGCCTTATCGTCCGTCTTCAGCGTTACGACAACAGTTACATAGCGAGGCTATGCGCCTGTTGCCGCGCCTTGAATACGAACGATCATTCGGCGCTAGTTGGGGAAGTTATTTCGTGCGCATTCCTAAGAGAATGTCTAGAAGGGCTTAATATGGATAGGTTCCCCCTCATTGAGCCGGAGTTGTTGGCTATATTCAGTGAAGAATCTTGTCAATATCTCGACATTATGGGGCGCTTGTGGGAGAAAAATAGCCTTCAGGACGGGGGGGTGATCGTTACTAAGGAGTTGCTTCGCTCTCTGCATACCTTAAAAGGAAATGCACGCACTGTCAATGTACCAGATATTGCTTGTCTGTGTGAGCTATTGGAGCGGTATGTAAGATCAAGAAGAGATGAAAATAAGGTAATTCCGGCGCAAGCAATACCGTTGTTTAAGGAAGCTTGTGAGGTAATTCGTCAGATCCTTGCTGCCCTTCAAGATCCGCAGATAGCTATGCCAGACACCCAGAGGTTGCAGGTCAAGGTTAAAAGTTTTTCAGAAGATCATTCCGTTAACCAGAATACTGATAATACAGCAGCAGCAAAAGGGCACAAACCATCCCTATCTTTGCATGATTCTGAACCACTCGTTGAGCATGGCACTAAACAGCAAAACAGTAGTCAAGGTCAACCGGATACCCCAGAGGAACAGGACAGAGAGCTTGTAGAGGTCTATCTAGAGGAAGCGACAGAACTTCTCGACAGTATAGATAACTCTCTACAAATCTGGAGTCAAAACCCTGATGATAAAATCATTACAAAGGAATTACAACGCCAACTGCACACCCTTAAGGGTGGCGCAAGAATGTCGGGATTTGCCAACATCGGTAATCTAAGTCATGCCCTTGAATCATTGATCGCTTCAGTCGTCGAAGGGCGGATTGATGGCAGTAGGTGGATTTTCGATGTGCTTCATCAGTCATTAGACCGCCTGAATCTAATGCAGGAAAATGCTCAAAGCGGGCAGCCTGTTTTTCCTGCGTCAGAGTTAATAAAATCAATAGAAAATGCGCGCAAGGGTCAAACTTTTAAACCTGGCCCCGTTCCCCATAGCGGCACCTTACAACAAGGTTCAGAACTAAGATTTAGTTCCTCTGACGATGCTCTGCAATGTGATGGTATAACTAAATTAAAAGATATCGAATCGTCAGATTCAATAACAATTGAAAATGAAAAAATTGATGAAGGCGCAGTGCTTGATAAGTCAAGTGAACAGGAAAATAGACATCACAGTCAGCCCCATAGGCAGGCCACTGTAAAAAACGAAAATCATGGTGGATATCCGATACAGGAGATGGTTCGGGTTCATTCTGGATTACTAGACCGCTTAGTCAATTATGCAGGTGAAGTAAATATCTATCATGCCCGTCTTGGTCAACAGATCACCGTATTTGGATTCAATTTAAAAGAGCTTGAGCAGACCGTTATTCGACTACGTAGTCAACTTCGCAAGTTGGAGATCGAGACTGAAGCGCAGGTATTGTTTCATTTCGAACAAGACAAGGATTATGGAGATAATGAATTTGATCCCCTTGAGCTTGATCGTTATTCTACTATGCAACATCTTTCGCGGGGGCTTGGTGAAAGTGTTGGTGACCTGGTAAGCATTCAAGAGATCCTGACGGATCTGATTAGGGTTGCGGAAACGCTATTGCTACAGCAATCCCGTGTCAGCACCGATTTGCAGGAAGGATTAATGCGCACTCGCATGATTCAGTTTTCCTCAAAGCTCCCCAGGCTACGGCGCATCGCAAGACAGACCGCTAGCGAGCTCGGCAAAAGGGTTGATCTTGTTTTTAGCGGTGAAGGAAATGAGCTGGATCGCTCGGTACTGGACCGCATGATCGCCCCGCTAGAGCATTTGCTTAGAAACGCGATCTCGCATGGGATAGAGATGCCTGATGAGCGTAAGAATTCCGCAAAACCGCAGACGGGTAAAGTCTATCTCGAAATCAGTAGAGATGCCTCTGAGATTGTTATCAAGGTTTCAGACGACGGTGCAGGTATAGATCTGGAAGCCGTGAGAGATAAGGCCAAGAGACAGGGTTTAATCAGCAGTGAAGATACATTGAGCGATCACGATGTGATGCAGTTCATTCTCGAGTCAGGATTTAGCACTGCCAAGCAGATAACGCAAATTTCGGGGCGTGGAGTAGGGTTGGATGTGGTCAACAGTGAGATTAAGGGCTTGGGTGGAATCCTTAGCATCGAATCATCATATGGCAAAGGAACATCTTTTATTATCAGGTTACCCTTCACCCTGGCGATTAATCAGGCATTGCTCGTGCAGGCCGGAGAGGATCTTTATGCTGTACCCCTAGCGAGTATCGAAGGCGTGGTACGTCTGAGTGCCGATGAATTAAAGGAAAAGTATGCCCAATCAGATCCGGTATATAAGTATGCTGGAATTAGATATGAATTAAGACATCTTGGGGCCTTGTTAGGTATGACACAACCCGCTTTGGGAGCGTCGCTGGGCATTTTCCCCCTGCTGTTGGTGCGTTCCGGTGATCATCGTGTTGCCCTTCAAGTGGAGGGGTTGTTAGGCAGTCGCGAAATAGTGGTTAAACCGGTTGGGTCTCAGGTCGGTAAGGTTCGTGGAATATCCGGGGCTACAATCTTGGGCGATGGTCAGGTCGTTTTGATTTTGGACGTGCCCGGGTTGATCAGGATGGGAGCCGCTGTTCAGCTTGTTGGTTCGGCAAAGGAAGAAAAGGTTCACTCAAGGGCGAACCGCATGGCTGAGGTATTGGTGGTTGATGATTCAATTACGATCCGTAAGGTGACCTCGCGGATGCTCGAACGCAATAACTACCATGTCGTTACGGCTAAAGATGGTGTGGATGCCATCGGGAAGTTACAGGAATATACACCGGATGTTGTGTTGCTCGATATTGAAATGCCCCGCATGGATGGTTTTGAGCTCGCCACCCATATACGTAGTAATGAAAGGTTGAAAAAGATACCAATCATAATGATAACCTCACGTACTGGTGAGAAACACCGTCAGCGTGCCATGAGGATAGGAGTAAACAATTATCTTGGCAAACCTTATAATGAATCTGATTTATTGGGAAATATCAAGCAGATGTTAGATTTAAATGCCAACCAAACACCGCTGACAAATATCTCATAGATAGCATTCGATATGAAACAGGACATGCGGATGATCAATAGCTTGTTATTGCCTATGAGGGAAATCTATCTTATTTTACCTCAAGCCAACGTAGTCGAGATTACTCAGCAGCCGACAATCGTTGAAACCCAGGAAACGGCGGGATGGTTCAAGGGGCAGTTCGACTGGAGATCAGAACCGGTGGCCCTTGTGTCATTCGCAGGGCTGTGTGGTTGGCGTAGTGCAAACCTGCGAGGGGCAAGATCAATGGTTGCTATCCTTCATACCTTGGGGGAGGTCCTGGATCTAAGGTTTTACGCCTTTGAGATATGGGGTATACCGCGCTCGATCTCATTGGGTGCTAACTCACTCAAGATAGCCGAGGAAGTTGCCAATGCCTCTGACTGTGTTGCCAATCACGTGCTCTTCGGCGGACAAAGAGCCATTATTCCCGATCTCGAACGCATAGAACACCGGATTCAGGAACAAATAGGGAAAGAAACATCATAAGCCCGAAGAGAATAAACCACGTTCAGATACCCTGAACTCGCGGATTATGCCTTGATACCAAAACGAATAGCGTAGGTTGGCGCTGAGGAACGAAGCCCAACGTTTTAGCGATAGTTGCGTGTTGGGCTTCGTTCCTCAGCGCCAACCTACATAGAATTGGTCTCAAGTTA
>JBDLIZ010000095.1:0-12828 GCA_039714615.1 Pseudomonadota bacterium
GTCTCTATGGAAATATACATTGGCAGGTCATAACCAAGATGCAGCAAAAGAATCAATGGCATTATTTGGTGATAATAAATTTTCAACGCCAAAACCGGAAAAGTTATTACAGACAATATTGCATATAGCTACAGGCCCAGGAGATTTAGTTGTCGACTCATTTGCCGGTTCCGGAACAACTGGCGCAGTCGCCCATAAGATGGGCCGCCGCTGGATCATAGTGGAACTGGGCGAACACTGCCACACACACATCGTCCCGCGCATGCAAAAGGTGATCGACGACGAGGACCCCGGCGGTATCACTAAGGCTGTGGACTGGAAAGGTGGTGGCGGTTTCCGTTACTACCGCCTGGCGCCTTCACTGCTGGAGAAGGACAAGTGGGGCAACTGGGTCATTAACAAGGAATACAACGCCGCCATGCTGGCCGAGGCCCTGTGCAAACTGGAGGGCTTTACCTATGCGCCGTCAGAGACGGTCTGGTGGCAGCATGGCCACTCCACTGAGCAGGACTTCATCTACGTGACCACCCAGAATCTGTCTGCCGAGCAGTTGCAGGCACTCTCTGAAGAAGTCGGCGAGGTTCGCAGCCTGCTGGTGCTGTGTAGCGCCTTCCGTGGCATCAGCGCCACCAAAGCCGCCGAGCGTTGGCCCAACCTAACCATCAAAAAGATCCCCAAGGTGGTGCTGTCGCGCTGCGAATGGGGGCATGACGATTACAGCCTGAACGTGCAGAACCTGCCCATGGCCGAGCCGGAACCGGAACATGCGGTCAAACCGAAGAATAAAAGTCAAAAGAAAATCGCCCCCGGACAGGGGGTGCTGTTTGGGGTGGATGAATGACAGACAAGCAGGTCATTGTCATCGCCGGACCGAATGGTGCGGGAAAAACGACCTTCGCTCGGGAGTTCCTGCCCCGAGAGGCGCAGTGTCCGATATTTATCAACGCTGACCTTATCGCCGCAGGTCTTTCACCGTTTTCACCGGAACTGGCAGCGTTCAAGGCGGGGCGGTTGATGTTGCAGGAGATGGATGCACACGCCGCGCGAGGCGATAGCTTTGCCTTTGAGACCACGCTGTCCGGGCGGGTTTACGCTCAACGATTTCGAGCCTGGCAGCAACAGGGCTATCTGGTATCGCTCTATTTTCTGCGTCTGCAATCCCAGGAACTGGCCATTGCGCGTGTTGCCGAGCGCGTTAGGCAGGGTGGACACGATGTGCCTGAACCCGTTATCCGGCGCCGGTTTGACGCCGGCTTGCGTTATTTTGAATCACTTTATCAAGCACTGGTCGATGACTGGATGCTGTTTGATAACAGTGGTGAGTCTCCAGTGTTGATTGAATGGGGGGAGAAGTCATGAAAGCCGATCAACTGAGCAAGGCCCGCAATCCCTTGTTGCCTGCCGCCATGGTCGCCATTCAGCGGGCGGCACAGCGGGCGCGCAACGAGGCGGCTCGAACCCATACCGGGATAGTCATTGCGCGGGCAGGTAGAATCGAGCGAATTGTAGTGAATGAGGTGCGTGAAACAGCGGCTGATTATGGCGGACCTTCAACGTCAATGAGGGATGAGGGCGATTCATGAATATCCGTGTCCTCAACGCCATCAAGGGACGCCTGTCGCTACGCGCGCCACAGGCCGAATCGCTGGAAAAGCTGGCTCTTGCCTTGGATGCGGCGCCGGAGATGCATAGCCACGAGCGCGATCTGGAAGCAGTACTCAACACCCTCAAGGCCGAGTTCACCACGCTGGAAGATTTCGAGCGTGAGTTCCCGTCGCTTTGCTTTGCGTTGGCCACTGGCGTGGGCAAGACACGTCTGATGGGGGCCTTCATCAGCTATCTGCATCTGGCCCATGGGCTGAAGCACTTCTTCGTGTTGGCGCCCAACCTGACCATCTATGAAAAGCTGATTGCCGACTTCACCCCCAACACCCCGAAGTATGTGTTCAAGGGCATCGCCGAGTTTGCCGCCTATCCGCCTGAAGTGATTACAGGGGATGATTATGAGCAACGTGGTGCAGGGAGACAGCATGCTTTGTCGCCTGTTGCCATCAACATCTTTAACATCTCCAAGATCAACACCGAGGTGCGCGGCGGGAAAAGCCCGCGTATCAAGCGACTAACGGAATACCTGGGGGACAGTTATTTCAACTACCTGGCCGAGTTACCCGATCTGGTGCTGCTGATGGACGAGTCTCACCGCTACCGCGCGAGCGCCGGGGTGCGTGCCATCAACGAGCTCAAGCCGCTGTTTGGTCTGGAACTGACCGCCACGCCCTTTGTGGAGAGCAGCCGTGGGCCGGTGCCCTTCAAGAACGTGGTGGTCGATTATCCGCTGGCCCGCGCCATGGAGGATGGCTTCGTCAAGGAGCCGGCGGTGGTGACCCAGCGCGACTTCGACGCCAAACGCCACACGCCTGAGGAGCTTGAGAAGATCAAGCTGGAAGACGGCGTGCGCCTGCACGAGGCCACCAAGGTGGAGCTGATGACCTATGCACGCCAGAACGGGATGAAGAGGGTTAAACCGTTCGTACTGATCATCGCGCGCGATACCACCCACGCCGGCCAGTTGCTGGCGCTGATCCAGTCCGATGCCTTCTTCGAGGGGCGGTACCGCGACAAGGTGATTCAGGTGGACAGTTCTACCCGCGGCAAGGCGGAGGACGACATGATCGAACGCCTATTGGCGGTGGAGAGCGAAGACGAGCCGACTGAGATCGTCATCCACGTCAATATGCTCAAGGAGGGCTGGGACGTGACCAACCTGTACACCATCGTGCCGCTGCGCGCCGCCAATGCCCGTACCCTGATCGAGCAGTCCATCGGCCGTGGCCTGCGCCTGCCCTACGGCAAGCGCACCGGAGTGAGCGCGGTGGATCGGCTTAACATCGTCGCTCACGACAGATTTCAGGAGATCATCGACGAGGCCAACCGGGGCGATTCACCGATCCGTCTCAAACAGGTGATTTTGGAAGCGCCGGACAAGGACGAGGGCGTGGTGAGTGTCACTGTCAGCTCCAGCGCCGAGGAGACCCTGGGACTGACCGAGCTGGAAGCGACCAGCGCAGGAGGCAAGCACTATGAGATCAAGCCGGAGGAGCTGACGGCGCCTATCTTCACAAAACCGGCGGAGAAGGAAGCGGCCCGCGCGGTGCTGGACGTGATCCAAGAGTTGGAGAAACAGCAAGACTTGGTCCCCAGCAGCGGGGCGCTGAACAAGCCCGAGGTACGCCAGGCAATTGTGGCGCAGGTCAAGGAACGGTTGACGCCGGTTCAGGGCGAACTGTTGGAAACCGAGTCGGTGGACCTCGATGATTTGGTGGCCAAGACCACGAATGTGGTGGTCCAGAAGATCATCGACATACCCCGCATCGCCGTCGTTCCCACGGGTGAGGCGACCGTCGGCTTCGAGCCATTCACCCTGGATATGAGCGACCTGAACCTGCAGCCGGCCGACCGGGAACTTGTAATCCAGAATCTGCGCACCAACGAGCAGGAGACCCTGGCCTCGGAAGGCGGCATTACCGAAAAGCGGTTGGAGAACTACATCGTCTACGCCTTAGTGGATTTCGACGACATCGACTACCACAGCCAGGCAGACCTGCTGTATGACCTTTCCGGGCAGGCCGTGCAGCATTTCCTGAGTTATCTGTCGGAGGACGAGGTGCGTGCGGTACTTGACCATGATCGGCGCCTAATCGCCGATAACATCCATGCTCAGATGATGGACCACTTTTGGGAAAAGGCATCGGGTTATGAGGTGCAGGTGAGCCGCGGTTTTACCCATCTTAAACCCTGTAACTACACGGCTTCTGAAAAGCACCCGGTGCGGAGCTTTCGGGAAACAGTTGACGACAAGGCACGCATCAAGCAGATGCTGTTTGGCGGCTTCAAGAAGTGCCTATACCCGTTGCAGAAGTTCGATTCTGACAGCGAGCGCCGGTTTGCTGTGATTCTGGATCGGGATTCGAAGAAATGGTTTCGTCCGGTAAAGGGACAGTTTCAGATCTACTACAAATACGGCATCGAACAGCCGGAATATGTGCCGGATTTCGTAGCGGAATCCGCTGACGCAATCTACATGGTGGAAACCAAGGCCCGCTCGGATATGAAGGATAAAGAAGTTCAGGCAAAGGCCAATGCAGCCACGCAGTGGTGTGAACATGCGTCAAACTATGCGACGAAAAATGGTGGCAATCTCTGGACGTATCTCGTCATACCACACGATGAGATCAATGAATCGCGGCGGCTGGTTAATTTTGAGCGCTTCATGAAGAAGTAGCCGGTTATGGTGGTGTGCCTCGAAGACAGTGTGCAACGTAATTCGGATAATCGGAGTTGGGCTGATCTTCAACTGAGAACGGCACATTATCGCTTGTATCGAAACCGAGCCTCCGATCAATGGCGACAGGTGACATGCGCCAAAAACCCGGCCTAACATTAATTTTTACTGTCGAATAAAGATTTCTCGAACCATCAACCATTAAGTTGACAGTATCCTACTGAAATCTGCGATACAACTCAGCTCAGCAGCTCGTGAACGCGCGTGTAATCCACCTTCGCATTATGCCTTTTGTCGACTGGAATCTGTTTGACTACGCGCACTTCATCGAGCTCAACCCAGGCCAGAGTGGTTAACAAGGAGGTCGAACAAAAGGACTCGCCAGCCTCTACTAGCAAGATGCGCCTCCCCTCATGCCCAACCATCGCGCTGCGCAGCAGACCTGCGATGAATTGAGCCGCACATTCGACGGTAAAGGGGTATAAAATACCTTTGGCATCCTTGATACGTGCACTGCAACGCCCAACAAGCCAGAGCCGACCGCTCGCATCGAAGTAACCGGCATCACCGGTACGATGCCAGCGCTCACCGCCGACCTCGAACTTGGTCTCCTTATCACCCACCCCGTGCAGATAGCCTTTGAGCACGTGCTCCCCGGTCACAACGATTTCGCCAACCTCTCCTGCAGGCAGGGACTGCGCCTGGAACTCACCAAGCATATAAGGTCCAATCTGCACACCGAAGTGGTCTTGCAGCACGCGCACCGTAACCTCCGGTACCGGTAGACCGGCAAGCAACCCATGGCCCGACTGCATCCTTACCAGATCGTCTTCCCCCATCTCGCTCCAGGCCACATGCGCCATGGGTTCAGCCTCGGTAGATCCATACACGGCAACGACCTTGGCAGTAGGTGCAGTTCGGTGCATTCGATCCAGCAACGACGGTAACACGGGCGCCCCGCCAGTGTCCAGCCGGGATATCCCGGCGAGAGCTTTCCCTTCGGCTGCACAGTACTCGACGAGACGTTGATAGAAGGCAGGCGAACCGGCACTACGCGTGATGCCAAGACGCTCGACCTGCTCGATCACCGCTGCGGCCTTGATCCGTCCCGGAAAACGCAGATCCGCGTTCGGAATGACGCTGGTCAGCCCCGCAGCAAGATTGGCGAGCAGGAAAACCGGCAAGGTAGTGAGATCCACCTCTCCGGCCTGCAACCGCAAGGCGCGTGACAGTGCCCAATGTTGCGCAATCAGAAATCCCTGCGAACGCAACGCCGCCTTAGGGCGACCCGTGCTACCGCTGGTAAACGTGAGCAATGCTGGATCCTCGGGCTCGCAGGCAGCGATAGGCTCGCAGAGCGGCAGAAAACGCGCACGGCGCATGGAAATTGCCCCCGGCGCATACCTTCCAACGACGAACTTGGTGGGGATACGGCGTAGAGCGACCGAAACGAGACGCAGTAGGTGCGCCCGCGCACTTGCGATCAGGGCATGCGGTTCCGCGATATCACAGCACTGTTCAATGTGGACACGCCCGGCAGAGGGGTCAACAAACATCGCCACCGCACCCAGCCGAAAAATCGCTAGCAGGGCAACATATAGCTCGTATGACATCGGCTGAAACACCAGCACGCGATCCCCTTTGCCGATGCCGTGTTCATGGAGCAATGCGGCACCACGCGCGGCGTCGGACTCGAGATCCGCGAACGTATTACGGCGGTCGCGCCCTCGGTACCTATCGATAATAGCGCAGGCATCCGGTCGAGTACTTGCCTGAGACTGTAGCAAGGTCGCGATGTTCATACACCGGGGCCCAGACGCTTCTGAAAGAGTGTGTAGCGGCGCATGGTGCTGGAATAGTGCGCCGAGATATTCCGGGACTTGTTGCTTTCGTGCATGAGCGCATGAATCGCGCGCCGATAACCCTGCTCACGCGCAATGCGATGACTCTCGGCCACCAGCATACTGCCCAGGCCTGCACTGCGCCGCCCCGGCAAGACGGCCACGGTCTTCACGACAAAGGTATCAACCGCCTCACCACGTCGGGCTTGATTGAAATCCGGGATACCGAAAAGATAGCCCAGCAGCTCGCCGTCGTGTTCCGCCATTAGCGTCAATTCCGGTTTCAGGTACGGCGCAATAATCATGTACTGTTCGAGAAACTCGGCTTCACTGATTGGCGTATACAGAAAGTTCTGTGAAAAGCTGTTCGCCGACAAACGATAAATCGCCCTGAACTCGTCCTCGAAACGATCCGTATCCAGCGGGCGCCAGTTTACGCCGGAGGCCTTGAATCGCCCGATAGCGCGCGGAATACGTGCATCCTGGGCGGCAAGCTCGGTTACCAGGGCCGAGCTGTACTCGGACATTGGCGCAAAGCCCGCCTCGAGAAAATACTGTGGATAGGCCGGCGGGTTTTCGGGTTCCATAAAAAAAGGGGGCTCACTCCCTGTGCAGGTGACCAGTCGGTATCGGCGCCAGGTATTGCCGTCCATCGGACCGACCGCCAGTGTGCAGCCCTGCTCTGCCAGCTGGTTCAATATCCACGGCAACAACAACGCCGCCGATTCCACGCTGGCTGCCGCGAAGTGACCGATAACGCCCAGGCACTCATTTTCGCGGGTCGGCACGTCTTTCCACCAGAGTGAGGCATGTGCAACGGCCTGCCCCTCGTCCATCACAAGGTAATGCGCGTCGGCGCGATGCTGCCCGAGCGCCGAGGGTTCAAACTGAGGCAGTGACGGGGCCTGCGGGTAGGACTCTACGGATTCGGCTACTGGAAAATCAACCACCTTCATCCCTGCAAACCTCCTGCGCCATCAACTCCGATGGACAGCCACGCCAATGCCGAAACAACGGCTGAGATCAGTGCCTGACGTGTCCAGCGCGCGGGCGACACAGGGCAATCATCGAGATCGGGCTGCAGGCTCCAGAAGGCCAGCGCCGCAAGCAGCATGGCAACGCCACCGATCACTGCAGCCGTGATCAAGCGAAGACCGAAACCCCACATCAGTACGCAAAACAACAGCACAACCAACCATCCCTGTAGCACGGCCGGCATAAACCGTATCACCGGCTGATGGTCGCGCCCAAAACAGGCGCGCGAAATACCGAGCATGGTGAGATGCGCAGCAAAGGCCACGGTATAGGCAAAAAGCAAATCAACCGAACTGATATTTTGATTGAGGATTAACCACGCAAAGCCCGGCCCCGCAATGCTCAACAAGGCATAAACCGTATGAATCTTGCCACGATGTTCGGGCTCCGCGCGCTGCGCCAGCACAGTCGCAGCAACAAAGACCGATGCGGGTACCATTAACCAGTAAAGACCACCGATCGCCCATGCGCCGTAAGCCACCAGGCCGGCCCCGATGAGCGCGCTGTCATCCAGCGTACTGCGACGACGCCAGAACAATAAAAAGACGCCCAACAACAGGATGACTACCAACCGTACCGACAAAGCCGCTGCATCCATTTCGAGATAGGTTTGCAGCAGACCAAAACTCGCAACAGGGATAAATAGGTTATCCAACCCACGCCAAGCCACCGCCTCGAACATCATCGCAATCACCCCCATGAGCAGACCAATCAGCAACGATTCGAGGCGCCCCACTTCGGTAAACAGCAACAGGACGATATGCACGCACAGAAAGGCCACGATAAAGAAGGCGAGCGAGCCCTCGATCGACTTTCTGCCTTCGAGCGTACTGAACTGTATCTGGCCATAGTAGATACCGATGAGCGCGGCCACCGCATCCGCCAACGTGAGGATGAGAATCGGTACACAATAAAGCAGCGGATCGCCGTCCGCGAGCGCAAACACCAGGGCAACCGCAACCGGGAACAGCAACTCGCCCCAGGAACTACGCTTCACGCCGTGCAATACACCGCGCAGCGAGCCTGCAGCCGATACACCGCTGCGCACGAGTATGAGTGCGATAATGCTACCCACCGCCAACAACGCCACCGGCCAGACCTGATCGAACAGCCAGGGAAAGCTCGTGGCGACCAGCCCCATCAATACATGCATAAGCTTGCGCAGAACTTCCGGGTGTGGCGAAACAAACACTTCCAGCAGGCGTAGTGCTGCAAAGCAGGTTGCCAGACCGGCAAAGACCGCCAAGATGCCGAACCACGCGTTCAACAGACCTCCTCCACAACGAAGTCCATGTAGAAGAAGGCCTTATCCTGTGCATGAAGACGATGCGCGAGTTCGTCTAGAGGACGCAGGCGATCGGACATGCTTTGCGGTCGCTTGCGCGGCACCAGCATATTCCAGTACCCGAGACGCGCCTTCGGGTTGGCCGCAATGACCAGCTGGTTCAGCAAGGCTTCGTAGTTGTCGGCCGACATGTACTCGAAGATGTCGCTGAGATTAAATGCATCGAACCGCACTCCCGGATATTGGGCCAGATAATCCTCGATGGAGAGCAAATGCCACTCGATGTTGTCGATACGATTACGGATCGCCTCAAAATGCCTTTCCTGAAGGGCATAGGGCAAGGCCGCACCGTGCCTGCCAGTGAGTATCCAGTGCAGATAAGGGTTATCTGCCGGATCGAGTTCGGTGAGCGCATAACGCGTGTGCTTGAGGATATGCTCGGCCACACTGCCTTCGACGTAGCGAAAGAAGTTGGGGTCACGGCCCATGCGACCCATCACGAAACGCGAGAAGAAGATCTTGAACAACAGCCGCCAACGCCAGGTATTCCAGTGCGTCTCGTAGAATGCCTCACGCGCCGACCGATCGCCGCCTTGCAAGAGTCGGTCGATCCTGTGCCGACTATGCACCAGCGGCATGATGCGGTTGCGGAATAGGGCGAAGTAACGTTCGAACTTGCCGAGCGTGCCAATCCCGGCATCGATCTCGTCACCTTGGGCATCCCAGAAGGCTCGTGCGTCTGCATCCAGTTGCGAACGACAGCGGTGATAGAGATCACGCCGGCGTGTACTCGCACGCGAACCGATCAGTTCCAGCAACTCAACATGCGACAATTCGCGGTAGGCCGCCACGCGCAGCGCGAGGCAGGCGAGCTGCACTGGATTGAGATCCAGAGCGACCACGCGTTCAGCACCTGCGGCCAGCAATGCGAGTGCATTATCGCCTGCAGAAGAGATGGAGAGGCAGTGGCCACCGGTCTTGACGTTCAGTGCCTGAACCAGAATATCCGCATCTTCCCAACACTGGGCATAACGAATCTGCGAAAAATCCACATGTTTGGCAACTTCACTGCCCATGGGCAACCTCGGCCTCGAATTCGATGCGTCTAATCACGCCACTGCTGCCGTCGAACTCGACCCACTCACCATCCGTTAGTGAGCGCGTTATCCCAGGCACCGACACGATTGCAGGGATACCCATCTCCCGCGCGACGATGGCCGAATGCGATAACAGGCTGCCGCGCTCGACCAATATGCCCGCCGCGGCCGGGAATAACATGATCCACCCCGGGTCGGTACGCTCAGCCACAAGAATCTCGCCGGCACTCAGTAAGGCATTGCGCGGATCAATTATCACCCGAACTGGGCCACGCACTACCCCGGGACAGCAGCCAATCCCCTTGAGATCTCCCTCGGTCAGGTGGGTTGTCTGCTCAGGGGCGCTGAACTCATTGCCCTGGTGCACAATACCCAGTGTCTCGAAGCGATCCGCGGGAGGTTCCATCCGCTCGAAGTGTGCAAACTCTTGCCTACGCAACTTCACCAGACCCTTGAGATCAGCGGTCACGGTCGTGCCCTCGACGAAGCCCAGCACCTCATCGACTTCCAGATAAAAGATATCGCGCGGATGATCGAGCAAATCTTCGGCGTAAAACCGTTTACCCAGTTCGACGAATATGCGCCGGACCCGACCGAACAGGCGAGTGCGCTCGAAACGCAGATTCTCACGATCGCGCACGCGAGCGCGGGCGTGTTTGAGCACCCACTGGTAAATCTTGCGTTTAACGGGATGATTTCCGAGTTCGTCCGCCATCCGCGACTCAGCCTTGGCACGGATCACCGCCTCGACCGAAGCGGATTCAGGGGATTTATGCTCGCGCAGACGACGCGCGAATTGACCGACGGAACGCAGCAACAATGATGGATCGTCTTGCAGGGTCGCGCTCTCGAGTTTGAGCTCATCGAGACATCGATCGCCGAATTTCTCGAGATAGGCGGCGTAGGCCTTCTGAAAGTCAGCTTTTTTAGGAATCGTTTCGCCAATTTCTTCCAGATTACCTTCAATCAAAAGACGACTGAAATCGCGATCTTCCCGGATCATCTCCGCCATCTCGCACACCCGTTGCGCCGGTTCGGCACTGATCATACCGCCTTCTCCGGCCAGCAAGTTATTCTGCAGGCTCCCCTCGGTATCGCGGCACCAGCCAGTACTGAGTTTGTGTAGCACACCGTAGAAAATCATAGCGAAGAAGTCGTTAACAAGCGGCGCATCCCAGTGGGTGAGCAGCTTGCGCTCAAGTGCATGGTAGTGTGCGGCAAGCTGACTGGCATTCATGCGGGCAAGATCGACTTGCCCATCGAGTGCCTGCTCGAGCCGCCGGTAAAAACGATCTATCTTACCCGGCAATAAAAAATGATTGACCACCAGACCCGCCATGCTACCACCAAAGCGCAGTGCGTCGAGGTAACGAGCGACCACACCGCTAGCCAGCTCGTTGGCGATTTGTTCAGGTAGACCTTCTTTCACACCCATCATCTGTTCCATGAACCGCCGGTTCACGGTAAAGCCTGGCAACAGAGCGAGCACCCGATACCAGGACAGCAGGTTGTAATACACACGCCCTTGGATCAGACCGAGCATCCGCCGAAAGGTAGTGTCATTGTCCTGGATAACGGATTCTGGCACCCGCAGGATGCGGCAGAATTCACGATAGACAGACTCATAAGCCTGGCGTGCGAAACTGAAGGTAAGCGGCGTGGTGATGCCGCCGTAGCTCTCGGCGATATTGCTATTGTCCCAGAGGTTGCGTTCGCCGGCGGGATCTGGCAATGACCTCAATGCAGTAATCGGGCGTGATTGCAAAAGATACAGCCGCCCTTTTTCTATAGCCCATTCGATGTCCTGCGGTTTGCCGAAGTGGCGACTGGCGTCTCGAGCAAGTGCTGCGATACACACGACTTGCGGATCAAAAATCACCGGCTGCTCTGCCACATCTCCGCTCACCTCATCAACCCGGATGTAATCCGAGGCGTCCAGATCAAAGCGGTGCACTGTGTTCTTGTCGGCGATTTTGCGCTCGATGATCTTACCCTCGCGATCGACCCGCCAGGTATCGGCATCGGTATCCCCCGCAACGAGGGCAGTCCCCAGGCCGTGAACAGCGGAGACTACGGTGATGTCGCGCTGCCCGGTGACCGGATCAGCGGCAAAGGCCACACCCGAATGATCGCTGTCTACCATGCGTTGAACAAGTACGGCGGGCGCCGGTGGCATGGCCGACAGCCCGGCCTCGATCCGGTATGTCAGGACACGTTCGCTGAAACCCGAGCGCCAGACAGCAACAAGCCGATCTGCGATTTCCTCAATGGGCACATAGAGATAACTTTCGAGTTGCCCTGCGAACGAGAACTCGGCGCCATCCTCATCGACGGCCGAGGAACGCAAGGCCACACGTTCTCCATTCGGAGACAGCGATACCAGTGCCTTTTCCAACTTACATAGAAAACCTTTGGACGGTTTAAGATCTACCAGCACGGCCTGGATTTCTGCCGCATCGGTGCAGCGCCTCAGCTTGCGCCAGCGCTGCCTGGTTAGGCTCACCTTGAAGGCCTCGGGGTCGATGACGAACCAAGCGGGAATCAGCAGCTTTGCTGCCGCTAGACTGCCCAATGAGGCCGCCTTGCCGCCAAAGCGTGACAAATCGATCTTGTCATTCTGATTCAGGATGTATTTCATGGCCTTCTACACCTTCCAAAGCAGTGGTCCGGCACCCAGCGAAAGGTACATGCACAGCGTCCACAGACCAGCGATCAGTTCGAAGTGCTTACCGGCTCCGGCTTTGAGGCCCTTCAGAAATTGCCAGCCCACAAACACCGCCGTTGAGAGCAACGCTAGGAGCACCAGGACAACGGGCCACAAAAAGTCGATCTGCCAGGCAGCCAGCGCCGCGCTCGCAGCGGTGACCACCAAGGACCCGAGCCAGACCAGTACCGCACGCTCCCGCCCCCAGAGCATGGAATAGGTCTCCACACCCTCCTCCTCATCCTGTGGTGCACGAATCTTGCGCCCAATCTCGATAACGATGCCGTTGAAGAAACTCACGATCAAAAACCAGTACAGCCCATCGGGCACGGCAGTGAGCGACCATTGGTCACTCGCCACCAGCCAGTCACAGGATGTGGCATAGAGATCGATCAGCGGCATGATCAACATATGGGTCCACATGTAGGTAATGGGTCGTGCCTTGAGCCATTCACGCATGAAAAATTCATGACTCATTAACGCAAGATAGACCCAGGTAACAATGAGGACGAAAACCAGTGGCCAGTACAACCAAAGTGCAAGCACAAGCTGAATGAGGGCGAGGACAGCGCCGATAACGCCGA
>JBDLIZ010000096.1:0-12736 GCA_039714615.1 Pseudomonadota bacterium
CTAAAGTCCTTTATTGGTGCTTACATCATCCCTTTGAACTGAACCGTTATTTTGCAGTAAGCCCACCTGAGACCAATTTATTCACAAGCTCTGAGTTCATCGTCCTACTCGATTTCCCCTTACCCTCAAAACATGGCCAAGGATAAAAACCGTTATCAGTGCAGCTCTTGTGGTGCTGAACATCGAAAATGGGCGGGTCGGTGTGCCGAGTGCGGTGCCTGGAATACCATAGAGGAGATTGCAGCCGTACCCTTAGTCACCACGAACCCCCGATTTAGCGGCCTTATCGCTCCGCAGCGTATTCAATCCCTAGCGGAGGTCTCGCTCGAGAAAGAACCCAACACCCGCACTGGCATGGGCGAACTCGACCGTGTTTTGGGCGGTGGCATCGTGCGAGGCTCGGTAATCTTGCTCGGAGGCGATCCTGGGATAGGAAAATCTACCCTACTATTGCAAGCGCTGGCCTCGGCCAACCAGCTTAAAAACCTGTATGTCAGTGGAGAAGAGTCCGCCCAGCAGATTGGCCTTCGCGCCCACAGGCTGGGGCTCAACGACTCACCCCTGCGTATCCTTACCGAGACCTGCGTAGAGGCGATTCTTGCTACGGTCGATAAGGAAAGACCTCAACTGATGGTCATCGACTCGATACAAACCCTGTTCACACAACATTTGCAATCCGCCCCCGGCTCCGTTGCCCAGGTCAGGGAAAGCGCCGCCGTGCTGGTTCGGTATGCCAAACAGTCCGGCACGGCGGTATTTCTGGTTGGTCATGTCACCAAAGAGGGTGCACTGGCCGGTCCCCGGGTGCTCGAGCATATGGTCGATACCGTGCTGTATTTCGAGGGCGATCCCGGTGGCCGGTATCGTATGCTGCGGGCAGTGAAAAATCGTTTCGGTGCGGTGAATGAACTCGGGGTGTTCGCCATGACCGAACAAGGGCTGAAGGGTATCAGTAATCCATCGGCAATTTTTCTGTCTCGCCATGAATCGCCCGTTCCTGGAAGCACCATCATGGTGACTCGCGAAGGCACCCGACCCCTGATTGTTGAGGTGCAAGCGCTGGTTGACGAAAGCCCGCTGGGTAATCCTCGCCGGGTGGCCTTGGGCCTTGAGCAGAGCAGGATGGCAATGCTGCTGGCGGTGATGCACCGCCATGGCGGCATTGCGATGTTCAATCAGGACGTCTTTGTCAATGTCGTCGGCGGCGTCAAGATCACCGAAACCGCAGCAGATCTCCCGGTGATGCTCGCCACGCTGTCCAGTTTTCGCAATAAACCCCTGCCCGAGGATCTAGTGGTATTTGGAGAGGTGGGTCTCGCCGGAGAGATCCGGCCCGTACTCAATGGTCAGGAACGCCTTAAAGAGGCTGCAAAACACGGTTTTAAAAAGGCCATTGTCCCGAAGGCCAATGCCCCGAAAAAGCAGCAGTCCGACATGGATATCCTGGCCGCCCAAAGACTCAGCGAAGTGATCGATTGGTTGGCGTAGATTTGGGAAAAGGAATGCGAGCATCAGGCTCACCAGAGCGTTTTTAATCCCTTCACCTGGCGTAAATGTTGATCAGCCGTAATAAGCGGTGCTTTATGATGAATCGCTGTGGCGACAATCAGCCGATCTGCGGGATCTTTGTGAGGAAAAATGTCAGACTGAGAAATGACAGCAATTTCCGGGGTGATCGGTAAAACCTCAAGGCGCAGCTTGACGGCGACGCCTTAAGCGTTCCCCAAATGCAACGCCGTTCGCCGGCACCCTCTCTCGCAGACATTGCCGTGAGTCACGGCGAGCGAAATGCCGCTATCGTGGCAGCTTATGCCACCGGAGCCTACAGTTATCGGGAAATAGCGGAACACTTTGGCATCCATTTGGCGACTGTGGGACGCATTGTACGGAGAGCGATGCTACAATCCGAGAACTGACCCCGTTCCAGAGCTGACCCCGTTCCAGAGAGCGATGCTACAATCCGAGAACTGACCCCGTTCCACGAGACCCCGCTCATTCCTCGTAGCTACGAAGTGGTCAGGTGCAGCGCTTCGTTAGGCGATATAGCCCCACTTTTTAAACTGCGCCTGCAACTCTGGCTCATCCTTGAATGCCTTGAAATATATGTACTCCGGTGCCAAGTCTGCGCCATTTGGCCAACATATCGTTTCAAGCTCTTCATCAACCTTGAATTGCGTAAATTTTGTTTTTTCTCTCAATGGCTCAAATATCGGGCCTCGTAGTGCATCTGATAAATCGGCAACTCCTTTTCTTCCATTATTGAATGATACTTCTACTTTATAGTCTTCCATATATTCGGCGCTAGTTACATGGAGAAACATAATCACTACTCCAGGGGTTCAATTGGATTCGGCATTTGTTGGTTTAGACAGAGATCCCAATCTTCGAGCAATTCATCTTTGTGCAATTCGTACCATTCCAATACATGGCGTAATGCTCTTTTCGGGAATTTGCCTGCCACTACACCAGTACGTATATCTACAGTTATTTCATATTCACCGTATTTTGCGTGAAAATGCGGCGGTGAATGATCGTCCCAATACATAGCGATAACTATTCCGAGAAACCTGCTTATTACTGGCATTATCTATCTCTCTTTTCGCCAAAAAGTGTATTAGACCGACCGATGTCGATGCCCACTCGGGCATATACCTCGATACACTAGGCCGAATACCAGCCCAGGAAGACGGGCGGTTTCAGCAAGTGTTCGATGCTATGCGGATTCTCCCTGTTGCCATGGCGCATCAAGAACCTGGCGCTATTATCCACACATTTTATCCCGCCTGGACCTATCGATAGTGGCCACCATTGAGTTCACGCGGATATCTGGGAGGGAGTGAGTCCCCCGCCCTGCCAGACACACCCAAGCACCCCGCTTCGCGCGGGGATTCACTCACAAGCTCTGAATGTATATTATCAACGGTTTGGACCACCAACCCTCATTATTCATCTACAACACCATCCTCACACTCCCCATAACCCCCACCTCCCGGGGTCTCAATGACAAAGACATCACCTTCTTGCACGTCCACGATATGCGTGGACCCCAAAGTCTCGATCTCACCGGTGGCACGGATGAGCCGATTCCTTCCTGGATCGCCATGCTCACCTCCACAGAGTCCGAAAGGGGTTATTCGGCGGTTGTTGGATAAAATGGCGGCGATCATGGGCTCTCGAAAGCGTATCTTGCGCAACACACCGTCGCCGCCCCGATGCGCTCCAGCCCCCCCCGCCCCCTTACGGATGGAAAATTCCTCTACCAGCACCGGGAAACGCCATTCCAGCACCTCCGGATCGGTCAGACGAGAGTTGGTCATGTGAGTATGAACGGCGGAAGTACCGTCGAAATCCGGCCCTGCTCCCGAGCCGCCGCAAAGGGTCTCGTAGTACTGATATCTGTCGTTGCCAAAGGTAAAGTTATTCATCGTGCCCTGAGATCCCGCCATAACCCCCAATGCGCCGTACAGGGCGTCGGTCACACACTGTGAGACCTCGACATTTCCCGCTACCACGGCGGCTGGATAGCTGGGATTGAGCATGGATCCTTCAGGAAGAATGACCCGCAGGGGCTTCAGACAACCGGCATTGAGCGGAATGTCATCATCCACCAGGGTACGAAAGACATAAAGGACCGCCGCGGTAGTCACCGCTGCGGGGGCATTGAAATTACCCTTTGACATCCCTGAGGTACCCGTGAAATCGACGGTTGCACTACGCTGGCGTTTATCGATCATAATCCGTACCTGGATCTGCTGGCTATTGTCTAACTCGTAACGGAAATGGCCATCCTTCAAGACATCGAGCACGCGACGCACGGACTCCTCGGCGTTGTCCTGCACATGCTGCATATAGGCCGTTACCACATCCAGCCTAAAATGCGCCACCATGTTACGTAGCTCCTTGACGCCCTTTTCATTGGCAGCGATCTGGGCCTTGAGATCGGCAACATTCTGATAGGGATTCCTTGCAGGAAAGGGCCCCTGTCTCAGTCGCTCCAACAATTCAGCCTCCCTGAACACACCTTTATCGACAAGTTTGAAGTTGTCGAACAGGATGCCTTCCTGCTCGATATGAGTGCTGTCAGGGGGCATGGACCCTGGAGTGGTGCCCCCGATATCGGCGTGATGACCTCGCGAGGCCACGAAAAAAAGTAACGCATCTGAACTCGTGTCAAATACGGGAGTAACCACGGTAATATCCGGCAGGTGTGTACCACCATTATATGGGTCATTGAGGATATATACATCACCCGCCGCCATGCGCCCACGGTTATTCCTCAGCACCACCTGTACGCTCTTGCCCATGGATCCCAGATGCACCGGCATGTGCGGTGCATTGGCGATGAGATGCCCTCGCAGGTCGAAAACTGCACAGGAAAAATCCAGGCGTTCCTTGATATTGACGGAATAGGCCGTATTTTCAAGGATACTGCCCATTTGTTCGGCCACGTTCATGAACAGGCTGTTAAAGACCTCCAGCATCACCGGATCGGCCTCGGTACCCAGGGCCTCGGTGCGCTCCAAGGGAATGACCCGAGTCAGCAGCAGGTGGTCGTGGCGGGTGACTACCGCTCGCCAGCCCGGTTCCAGCACGGTGGTTGCGTTCGCCTCGACGATCACCGCCGGACCATCGATTTCACATCCGGGCGACAGGGCCTTACGATGATAAAACCCTGTTTGCTGCCGGCGGCCCTGCATTGTTACGGCTCTGATCGATGCCGGCTGCGGTGGCCGCGGATGTGGCGACACGTCCAGACAGGGATCCAAGACCTGTTCGGTCTCGCCGATGGCCTCCAGGCTGCAAGCCTCGACGATCAGGGCCTTATCGGACATATTGAAACCGAAATGGCGTCGATGCGCCGCACTGAAGTCATCTCGCATCGTCTGCATATCGCTGAAATCAACGGCCAGGGAGGTATCCGTACCCGTGTATTTCAGGTGGGCCTTACGCACCACGCGTACCCGCTCAGGGGGTATTCCTTGCGTCATGAGTTCGTTACGGGCTTCATCCTCCAGCTGTGCAAAATCGGTTTGTAAGCGCTGGATTAACTCGGCGTCCAGCCCCCCTTCAACGCTTTTCTGACGCAAGGCGCGAATATCGGCCAAACCCATACCATAGGCGGACAGGACACCGGCCAGCGGGTGAATAAAGACCCGGTTGATCCCCAGGGCGTCCCCAACCAGACAGGCATGCTGTCCCGCCGCGGCCCCGAAACAGCACAGCACATATTCGCTCACGTCGTAACCGCGTTGGATGGAGATCTGTTTGATGGCGTTGGCCATCATCTGCACGGCGATACGCAGGAACCCTTCGGCCACCTGTTCCGCATCATGGTGCTTGCCGGTAGCGAGGGTAATCTTCTGCGCCAGTTCCTTAAAACCCTCATTGACCACCTCGACATCCAGCGGGGCATTGCCGGTGGAACCGAACACCTGGGGAAAGTAATCCGCTTGAATCTTACCGAGCATGACATTGACATCGGTTATCGCCAGGGGACCGCCGGCTCGGTAACACGCCGGACCGGGATGCGCCCCCGCCGATTGCGGACCGACCCGCAACCGGGCGCCGTCGAATCTCAATATCGAACCACCACCGGCGGCGACGGTATGTATTTTCATCATCGGCGCACGCATGCGCACCCCGGCCACCTGGGTCTCGAAGGCGCGTTCGTATTCGCCGTCATACAGAGAGACGTCGGTGGAGGTCCCACCCATATCGAAACCGATCAGCTGATCAAAACCCGCCATCGCCGCGGTACGAACCGCACCGACGATACCTCCGGCCGGACCGGAGAGAATGCTGTCCTTGCCCCTGAACAAGGTGGCATCGGTGAGACCACCATTGCTCTGCATGAACATCAAGCGCGTATCGCCCAGTTGCGCCGCGACACCATCGATATAACGCCGCAGAATGGGAGACAGGTAGGCATCGACCACTGTGGTATCACCACGACTAACTAACTTCATCAGCGGACTGACTTGTGAAGAGACCGAGATCTGGGTAAAACCAAGCCGCTGGGCAATCTCGGCGGCCATGCGTTCATGGCGTTGATACCGGTAGCCATGCAAAAACACAATGGCCACCGACCGGATACCGCGGTCGTAGCAAGCGGCTAAGCCCTGCTCTAAAAGAGTCCCGTCCAGCGGCCTGAGCACTTCACCGTGGGCGTCGATACGCTCATCGGCCTCGATCACCTGCTCATAGAGCAACTCGGGTAGGACGATGTGACGGTCGAACAGGCGGGGACGGTTCTGATAAGCGATACGCAAGGCGTCCCGGAAACCTTTGCTGATGACCAACGCCGTGCGTTCGCCCCGGCGTTCCAATAAGGCATTGGTGGCCACGGTAGTGCCCATCTTCACCGCATCGATTTTAGCAACAGGAATAGGCTCGTTATCCCTCAGCCCGAAAACCTCGCGAATACCCTGAATTGCGGCATCGGGATAACGGGCAGGATTCTCGGAGAGCAGTTTACGCGCCGAGAGTGTACCGTCAGGGTGACGGGCCACTACATCGGTGAAGGTTCCTCCCCGATCGATCCAGAATTGCCAGCCATTGTCTTCCAAGAGCCGATCGTTGTTCATAATCTTGCGCGCAGAGGAGTGAAAATAAATCTCAGATGGAATCGGATATTTCCTGATCAGATTTTATTTTGAGACGTGCCCCACCCACATCGTGCACCCCGAGTGCGCCCCCATGGGAGCTGATCAGTTCCGAATAGAGACGGGCGCTCGCCTTGGGCGTTCGCACCTGAGTATCATGATCCACATGCACCAGACCAAAGCGCTTGGAATAGCCGTGGTTCCATTCGAAATTATCCAACAGGGACCAAGCGAAATAACCCCGCAGGTCTACCCCCTCATTGATCGCTTTACGGGCCGCAAGGAGATGGTCGCGCAGATATTGCATCCGTGCGATATCGTTTACTTGACCGTCTATTACCGGAGGATCACGGAAGGCAACACCGTTTTCTGTGATATACAATGGCATCTTACCGTAACGGTCAGTGGCCCATAGCAGGACATTCGTCAGTCCCTCAGGGTAGACTTCCCACCCCATCTCGGTACGTGATTTCTCAGGTGGGGAGACGGAGTTGACGCACAGCGGCGGTTGTTTTGTATCGTTATGGAGTACGCTGCGGGTGTAATAGTTGATGCCAATGAAGTCTATTGGACGATGGATATCATCCAGATCCGCATCAAACCAACTCGGCCAAGCCTCACCGAAGATCTCGCTCAATTCCTCGGGATAGTCACCAAGGAGTATCGGATCGAGATAGTATCGATTGGTATAGGCGTCGGCCCGCCTGCTGGCAGCCAGATCATCCGGGTTCTGGGAGGCGGGTTGTTTGGGCTCTAGATTGACCGCGATACCAATCTCGTTACGACCCTCGGCGCGATACACCTCAACGGCACGGGCGTGGGCCCGCAGCATATTGTGTGCTGCGATCGGGGCCTCGAACAGGTTTCGGTGCCCTGGCGCGTGGATACCCTGCAGATAACCCCTGTCGGCCATCACCCAAGGCTCATTGATGGTGACCCAGAGCTTTACCCGGTCATCTAAGGTGCGGAACAGCGTCTGTGCATAATCGCCGAACCAGTTCGCGATATCTCTGTTCAACCATCCCCCCCGGTCATCCAGGGCCGAGGGTAGATCCCAGTGAAACAAGGTGATCACAGGACAGATGTCATGTTCGAGTAACTCATCGACGAGACGTTCGTAGAATCCCAGACCTTTCTCATTAATTCGACCACGCCCCTGTGGCAGAACCCTCGCCCAAGAGGTACTGAAGCGGTAGGCCTTAATACCCAAGCGGTGCATCAGCGCCACATCACTGGCGGCCCGCTGGTAGTGATCACAGGCAACATCGCCATGGTGCCCTTGCTCCACCAGGCCGGGCGTGTGCGAAAAACGATGCCAGATGTTCTCGCCCGCCCCATCGGCAAAGGGAGAGCCCTCGATCTGATAGGATGAGGTCGCGACCCCCCAGAGGAAATGGTCTGGAAAACGCAATTTATCCAGCATCAGTCAAAAAACTTCTCTTCGCCAATGACGGCAAGCGCCTTGGCTGCAATGGGATCGGCAGCAAAATATCTCTGGATGCTTTGATCTTTAAGATAATTGGCTAACGATATAAATAACATGCCCTGATTTAAGGCCAGATATTTATACGTAACCTCACCTGAGAGGGGATCTACGGCATCGTAGAACCCAAATTCGCCGTAGATGTCATACAAGGTTGCCAGCCTGTGCAGATTGGATACTGCAGCTTCAGGAGTGGTGCTCAGAGCCAGTGCCGAGGCATGCGGTGTGATTACTCCACACTTGTATCCCCTGGCTCCAAGAAATTTTACCCCGTACTCGGAGTAACTGTCTCTGGCCACCGCGGAACTCGGAGACATCCCCCATACCGGATAGTTGAGCTCTTCAGTGGCATAGCGGCGGTGAATGATGGCATGGGTTTCATTATTCTTCCCCAGGCTCTTCGGGGCGAATTTCTTCTCGTCCACCACCAGGGTCGGCATCAGCGCCTCGAACAGACTGCCTCCCCAGGAGGGGATATATTTGAAATCGCGCCATTGGTAATATCCCCCCATCAGCTCATTCCCGCGTATGCGTTTGATTTTGCGTTCTTGAGGGGGCAAAGTCTGCCAGGCGTAATCGGATGGAAAGGTGCGCTCCATCTTGAACCAATGCTGCTCGGGGACGTCTCCCTTGCCGATGGCGATCAGACTGCCCATCCTGGACTCGGTATAGAGCAGCCCGTAGTGATATTCGGAAGGGTAGTGCAGATTGACATAATAGCCATGTGACATCAACTGTTCGACATCGTCGTACAACCAATCATAATCGGTCTGATCGATCAATCGCGTGCTGCGCTGATGAAGTTCGGGAAATGCCGTTCTCACCACCATCAGACCTGCGGTGAGCCAGGATGAATCGACGAAGGAGATAAAATTACTGGTCCTTTCCAGCGTGGTGGTATCGTAGTAGTTGAAATAGAAGCCCTGGAAAGTCTCCAATTTTTCAAGTGACGACAGCGTTGTGTTCAATCGTTCCATGGCCTGTTCACGAGGCAGGAACCCCAGATCGCTAGCAGCGACAGTGGCCAGCAGATACATGGCAATATTGGTAATGTTGGTGTAATCCCCGATATACACCCGCTGGGGATCCAACTGTCCCCCATGAAAGGCTACGGTATCCAGGGGAAGGCCATGCTCGCGATCAGTTAGCGCATCCAAACCCCGCCAGGTATCGCGGGCCAGACGCCACAGAAAGTCCTGCCTGTCCTCAGGTAGTTTTTTCCTATCCACCAATAGGGACGATGGCCAACCGCTCAATCGTGCATGGATATGCGGTCGCGCCGCTTGCTGACCGCCTACGCTGCGCTCCCAAGACTTTTTATGCTGTGGAATTACCTTGTCCCAAATATGAGGACCAGGCATTCCGGTCTTGATCAAGGCGATGTCATCAACGTAATAGGCCCCCTGCTTGACGTTCGAACGCCGGGATTGAAGCGTGATCACCATCTCGTCCAGATCGGTCCAGTCAGTGATGCCATTCATTAAATTGAGCGGAATACTGACCCGTTTCCACTCATTATCGATCTCTGTTACGACGTAGCTGCCCCGCTCCGAGAGCTTCAAGCACGCATTGAAGGGCCGCTGAAAGGCCACCTTGAAAGAACGGGCATATCCCTTGCCTGGATCGCCTTTCACCCAGAATTCGAGATGGTCATATTCGACCCCATCGAGACCATTAAGACCGATGCGAAATCCCGTACTGGACTGCGCCTGCCGATCAAGAGAATAAGAAAGATGAAGCGCATGACCGCTCTCCCCCCGTCTTTCGTCTCCAGACAACGCAATGTCTACCTTACCGGTAGAGAGATCCGAATGTCCTGTCCATGCACCGCTCTCGCCTCCGACATTACTCAACAAATCCCGACGATTGAAATCGTGTAAGACCAACCTCTTGATCACCGGTTCAGAAAAATGTGGTCGGGTAGTCGCGACGGCATCCATGAAATAGCCGCTCAGAAACAAACTCAGAGCGAGTAACACCAGTGGTATAGCTGCTATGATCATTTTTCCTTAACAACTCGTTAAGAAACGGCCCAACAATAAATAATAAGTCATTATTGAGCCATTCCTAAATACTGAGATTTTTCAATCCTGGGCGATTGAAGCCGATCAAATTCTCAGGGCCACATCCTCGATTTGCCAGTCATGTACCGCTTAAGTGATCGAAATATCGGATTATGAGTCGGCCAGCCCCTCGCCTCATAACACCTTAGCAAGAATCAATGCGTCCTCTCGCCCTTTTCTAGCGGGATAATACCTTTTTCGTCTACCCACCTCATTAAATCCCGCCGACAGGTACAAAGATACGGCTCGCCGATTTGACGGTCGAACCTCGAGGATGGCGGTATTCGCATCATGCAAACGTGCCAGGTTGAGTATCTTAGCCAATATCCGCCGCCCCAACCCCCTCCCCTGCTGTTGCGGTTTCACGCATAGATTGAGAATATGACAGTCACCGGCAGCAACTGACATCACCCCATAAGCCTGAATGACCCCGTCCTGCTGATAAACCCAACAGCCATATCCCACCCGCATACAATCGCGGAATATGCCCTCTGACCAGGGAAACTCATAAGCGGCATACTCGATCTCCATCACTGCCGAAAGATCATCTACCTCCATGACTCGGAGACCAAAAGTTGGTAACCTCAGGACAGCGTTCATGGCGCAATGTATCCCTTTAGTTAAGACCTAGATCCAAGCAAGGCCATCGCCATCTGCAGATCCTGCCAAACCTTGCGTTTCTCCCGGGGACTACGCAACAAATAGGCCGGATGATAGGTAACGACCACCGGAATCTCACTGTCTTCATATCGATATTGCCGACCCCTCATACGGCCGATCGGGGTATCGGTCTGCAATAAATTCTGCGCGGCTACACGTCCTAGCGCAACGATGACCCGTGGGGAAAGCAACTCGATTTGTCGCCGAAGATAAGGACGGCAGGCCTGCGATTCCTCGGGCCGGGGGTCTCGATTTCTAGGCGGACGACACTTGAGAATATTGGCGATGTAGGCCTGCTCGCGCCGTAATCCAAGCGCCTTGATCATATTATTGAGCAACTGGCCGGCGCGCCCTACGAAGGGCTCACCCTGGCGATCCTCATCGGCCCCGGGCGCCTCGCCGATGAACAACCAGTCGGCCTGATGATCGCCCACCCCGAATACGGTTTGAGTACGGGTCTTATGCAATTCACAAGCGGTACAAGAGGCCACTCGATGGCGCAGGGCCTCCCAATCCATGGTCGCCGCATTGTCCGGATCAAGATCACCCTCCAAGTCCTGCAGGCTAGCCGATCCATCTCGATCAGATGACGGCGATGGCTCATTCGTAATCAGAGCCGGCAGGGTTCTTCTCACCCATACATCAATACCCATGGCCTGCAAATAAGCCAGCTGGCGGGCGGACTGGGCTATGCTTGGAAAGTCACCAATCCGCCCTCCAACCTTCGGGTCCGTGGAACTGTTCAAATCCGCTCCTGACAGATGTTTCATCGATTCATATCTGATTTCGCATTCATCTGAGGAATATTAAATCAACTTCTGAGGATGAGCCCACATCACGGGCTGTATCAGTTTATTCACCGCATTGATATAGGCCTTGGCCGAGGCGATGACGATATCCGTATCCGCACCTTGACCGTTAACGATGCGGCCCGCCTTTTCCAGGCGCACGGTGACCTCTCCCTGGGCATCCGTACCCCCGGTAATCGCATTGACTGAGTACAGCTGTAGCTGCGTTTTGCTTTCGATGATGGACTCAATGGCCTTGAAGGAGGCATCCACAGGCCCCCCGCCATCCGCCGTCCCTACCCTCTCCTCACCCTCCACGCTTAGCGTTACTAGGGCGTGAGGGGTTTCACCGGTTTCGGAACAGACCTTAAGAGACACCAATTTACAAGACTCATTACCACTCAATAGACTGGCCTCGGTGGCCAAGGCCTGAAGATCTTCATCATAGATCTCGTGCTTCTTGTCCGCCAAATCCTTAAACCGGGAGAAGACCTCATTGAGCTCCTGCTCCGAACCCATTTCTATGCCTATCTCCTCGAGACGTCTACGAAAGGCATTGCGTCCCGAATGTTTTCCCAACACGATGCGATTCGCACTCCAACCCACGTCCTGGGCCCGCATGATCTCATAGGTCTCGCGAGACTTGAGTACCCCATCCTGATGGATGCCGGACTCATGGGCAAACGCATTGGCCCCGACGATGGCCTTGTTGGGTTGCACCGCAAAACCAGTAATGCTCGACACCAAACGCGATGTGGGCACGATCTGGGTCGTATCAAGATCAGTTTCGCAGGGGAATATGTCCTGGCGGGTACGTACCGTCATGACCACCTCTTCCAAAGAGGCATTGCCGGCACGTTCCCCCAATCCATTGATGGTGCATTCCACTTGCCGCGCGCCATTTAAGACAGCCGCCAAAGAATTGGCTACGGCCAGGCCGAGGTCGTTATGGCAATGCACGGAAAATACCGCTTTATCCGAATTCGGGACCCTTTCGATGAGTTGGCGAACCAGCTCTCCGAACTGCTGTGGAATGTTATAGCCCACGGTATCGGGAATATTGATGGTTCTAGCCCCAGCCGCGATCACCGCCTCGATTATTCTGCAAAGAAATTCGATCTCGGAGCGCCCGGCATCCTC
>JBDLIZ010000097.1:0-12629 GCA_039714615.1 Pseudomonadota bacterium
GCTTTCACAAGGCTGCTCAGCATCCACCACCCACTCATTACCCTGCTCCAGCTCACGCCAGATCTTTCGCATTGCATCTTTAGTCGATCTTCCTCTCCGATATCCAAAGCTGGCTTCATCAAACACCGGTTCGAAGATAGGTTCCAGCCGATTCAGTACCGCCTGCTGACACACCCTATCGTAAATAGTGGGTATTCCAAGCGGACGAAACTTACCCGGCTGTCCACCCTTAGGAATTAACTGTCGCCTTACCGGTTGCGGTTGATACGTTTGTGTGCGCAGCTCATATAGAACATCGCTCACCATTTCGCTTACACTTATAGGTTCGCTTATTCCAGTGCCACCTGGAAACCCTATGAGTCCCCCTGGGGTCACGCATTAATCTTCCACACCGTGCCATCCGCACACACCTTGGTTCGATGGGTGGATAAGAACGCCTTCGCCTCCATAGTGCAGACTCGACCTTGCCCCATCTTTGGCCGACCGGTTCATCTCTAGAGTCGCCTCTTCGATTACGGCCCGGTGCTTCTCCTCAAACCCTTCAGATTCCACCTCACGGTGGACACCTTGTCCTCCAACACCATCCTTCAGCTTTGGCCAGCAAGGAATTACCCCCGCTGTTGGATATAGTGCTCCCGATCCGAGCACCAGAGGGACTTCAACCCTCCTGATTAATGCGCTGCCCAGCGCACAGTATGAGTCCCTCCGACTCCGGTAAGGAATGCGATTGGGAAACCTGCAAACGCGGCCACACGCGTTAAAGAATCTTCTCCTTATGTCGATACCTTAGCAATAGCTTTACCGACATGATTAAGGGACTAATTATGTTAATAACAAAGACGCTTGGCACATTGATTCTGGTTGGCACCATGAGTTTACCCGTGCAGGCTGAGGTCTCTGTCGGTGATAGACACGACTATGTAAAAATCAAAGGACCCATCGTGTTCATGAACCAACCATCTCTGCAAGTGGGGGGCTTTGGTGAAGGCGACAATCAGTTGGAAAACATTGACTCCGTTGAGGTGGACGAGTGGGGAAACCTCTATGCAGTGGACGATCTTCAGAGGCTTATCAAGGTCTGGTCTTACTACACGCTCACCGGTGATGTCCTTGAGATAATCTCATCTGTAGACATCGAGGCCGCTGGGCTAGGACCGCTTGCCGAGATCCGCGCGATCTCCGCCGGGGATCCTCGCCGCCACCATCAGGCAACCCGCCTGTATATCTTAGATCGTGACCAAGATCGAGATCCAGAGTCCAGAATCCTGATGCGACCTCACCTGTTCAGTAACCACTGGGTTCAACTCCCCTTTACCGACTTCGAAAAAAAACCTCACGACCTGACCGTTGACGTGTTCGGCCGCCTGATCGTTGCCGAGAAAAAGGGCACACTGGAAGTTCTCCTGGCCGACGGCAGTGCCCGCGATATTAGCTTTGCTGAACAGGGCATATTGGACATAAAGGATGTTGAAGGACTTAAAACAACCTCACTCAAGGCCGTAGACACCGACCGGCGTGGCAATATCTACGTGGCCGACCAGGATAACGGACGGGTGATCAAGATCTCAGCTGACGGTAAGGTCCTACAAGTATTCGGCAGCCTGGGTAACGGTTCCGATCAGTTTCACGAACAGATCCAAGGGGTTGCCGTGGATTGGCATGGAAATGTCTATGGCCGCGACGAGGCCGGTGACAGTTACTTGGTATTCGCCCCCGATGGGAGTTTTCTAACCCGCTTGGGAGAACGCGGTTTCGAGCCCCATCAGCAAAAAAATGCCGACGAACTCGTTATCGATAAACGGCATCGCCGATTCATTATCGCCGACAACAACAATCGGGTCTCGGTACACAATCTCAGACGCAGACCGTTCCTTTCGCGGATCTTCACCCAATACGACTTTCCCAAGTTTGCGGTCATCGAACCCGCTGGGATCACCGACGACCAAAAGGACAATACCCCTCCAGCACTGAATTCGACGAACCGACTGCAATAAAGGCTTAGGAATGCGAACGAAATAACTTCCCTAACTGGCGCCGAATGATCGTTCGTATTCAAGGCGCGATAACAGACGCATAGCCTAGCTATGTAACTGTTATTGCAACGCCGAAGACGGACGATAAGGCAAGCCAGATGGGGAAGTTATTTCGTTCGCATTCCTTAGGGGCCGAAGTCGAATATCAGTCGGTCCAAACCTCTTTGACTGCATTGAGAAAGGCAAAGGTCTCTTGAAAAGCATCCAACCTATAAACCTGGCTCACTTGCATCCAGCGGCCTGATTCGACATCATCAGGGATGATTTAACCTATGTCGACACCTCATCATGGCACTCAAGTATGATTACCAGGAAAAATTCTCTAAAATCTCCAAATCCCCCCCTTTCCCATCCCTACCGGAAAGTGATCAAAGATTCATTCGTGAAAAGGCCTTTAAATACCGATTTACCCTGCAGGAACTGCGTCAGATCACTGAGATTGCATTGGATTTCTCTCTCTGGAATGAGCCATCGATCATCGAGGCCTGGCCCATTGGCAAGGATCTTGAACCTGGCAAGGAGACTAAAAAAGCCCTTCTAAAAGGACTGCGTGAGCGCTGGAACACCCTGAAGATCCAACCCAAGTATCCTCACAATCAGCAATCAAAAGCCCAGGCTTCCTACCCGAAACCCGAGCTGATCGTTCGCGAAAAAGACACTCTGGGCCTAGGACGCTGTCCGGTCGCCTCTACCAAAACCCGCTGCTGCAATCTGCTGACCCTGGATGCCATTGAAAACTGCGGTTTTGATTGCAGTTATTGCAGTATTCAATCCTTTTACCATGGGAACAAAATCCATTTTGACAGCCGGTTTGCCCGCAAATTAAAAAACCTAAGACTCGATCCCAACCAGATCTACCATATTGGTACAGGGCAATCCTCAGACTCCTTGATGTGGGGCAATAAAAATGGGGTGCTGGACTCATTGATCGCCTTCGCCCGCGACAATCCCAATGTCATTCTGGAGTTGAAAACCAAATCGAAAAATATCGCCTATCTGCTCAGGCATCCGGTCCCACGTAACATCATCTGCAGCTGGTCCTTGAATACCCCCACCATTATCAGCCACGAAGAACATCATACCGCCTCTGTTGAGAAGCGCCTTAATGCCGCTCGGAGGATCGCGGACAAAGGCCTGGTGGTAGGCTTTCACTTTCATCCCATGGTGCATTACGACGATTGGCGTGAACAATACTCCGCCGTCTTTGAGGCTTTATTGGATCGCTTCGATCCCAGCGAGGTCGCCATGATTTCCCTAGGCACACTGACATTCATCAAACCGGTGATACGGCAGATCCGCAGTCGTAATTTCAAAAGCAAGATCCTGCAGATGCCCATGGTCGATGCCGACGGAAAACTCTCCTACCCGGTGGAGACCAAGCTGGAAATGTTCTCATATGCCTTCGAAAACCTGAGGGCCTGGCACGAAAGGGTATTCTTTTATCTCTGCATGGAAAACCACCGACTTTGGAACAAGGTGTTCGGATATGAATATCCCTCAAACGAGGCCTTCGAGACCGCGATGAAACGCAGTTATATGGCAAAAATAGGAAATTCGTCTTTCATTGCGCCTCGATGATCCTCGCCCCTTCGGGATCCACCTCGGTGATCAGGCTCATAGAACGGATACCATGGAGCGCAAAGGTTCGCACCATAGCATCCTCGATAAATCGTGCCCGTTTAGGGGTATCGGTAATTGCAAATACGGTAGGCCCCGAACCCGAGATGGCCATGCCATCAGCGCCGGCCTTCAAGGCATTTTTCTTGACCTCATCAAATCCGGCGATCAGCCTGGAACGTACCGGCTCGATCACCACATCATTGAGGCTACGAGCGAATAAGGAATAATCATTTTTGGAAAAAGCTGCCGTTATCAGCGACGTGTTCGCCATATTGAAGATAAAATCCTTCATCGGAACGGTCTTCGGCAACATGTCTCTCGCCTCTCGAGTCAGCACGACGATGTCTGGGGTCACCAAGATGATGATCAGGTTTTCAATACAACCGATGCGGGTAACATCCAGAGGCATGCATGAACGCGTGAGCGTGGCGCCCCCGAGTAGCGCTGGTGCGGTATTATCGGCGAAGAAACCTCCAGATACCTTTTCTTCAGCCAGGGTTGCTGGAAGAATCAGTTCTTCTTTGGTCAGGGGCCGGTCATATAACTCATTCACCGCGAATGCCGCAGCTACGGCCGAGGCCGCACTGGAGCCGAGACCAGACCCCATGGGCAGGCCCTTGTGCAGAACGAGTTCAACACCCTGATCAATCCCCAGTAATTTCAGGGTCTGCTTGGCTGCGATACCCGCTGTGTTCTTATCGGGATCCTTGCTGAGTTCCGGGCCATCGACTGTAGAATTAACGGCAGATATGCTTACTCCTTGCTCGGTCTTGCGAGCCTCCAGGCGGTCTCCCCAATGCCTGATCGCCAGGCCGAGCACGTCAAAACCAGGGCCTATATTACCAATGGTGGCCGGTGCGGTGACTTGAATGTATTCCATGGAATAGGCTTAATCGAAGGACTCTTGGGGGAGCGTGGACACTGCACCAGCTAAAGCCGGCGGCTTTGGATTGCGGCTAAAAACCGGATTGATAGGCCATACGGTCGATAGCTGTCGCAGCCCATTGAAGAGCGAGGGATGGGGTGAGGGTTGATCAAACACATTCTGTATTCAAATTCCAATCACCCCTTATCCAGCCTTTCCCCCGCAAGGGTAGAAGGCGTCATATGACAGCTAAAGGCGAAGAGTTTGTTGATCCCCAATTTGAGACTCTTAAAAACTAATCTCGATCGCACTCATCCAACCGCCGCTGCAGGCGAACGATACTGGCCTCATGCTGCGTTTGGGTTTCCCTCGCCCCAGATCCTTTAACGACCTGTAACGCCGCTAACAAACCGTTCTTACCAAGCACGGATTCCCACATCATTTTTTGAAGACTCACAGTGGCCGCATAAGGCGACTTTGCTCGCTTGCGCTCCATCTCTACACGCCATTGCAAACCCTCCAGCCTTTGGCGTTTTTCCTCTGGGGCATTGGCGATAAAGGACGCTATTAAACGCCTGCGTTCCGTCTCAAAGGCCTGTGGGTCTTCCTTCCAGAGACGAGACCAGTATTCGTGATCAAAGGCATTTTGTTCCATGTCATCCATAACATCGACCTCCTTCCAGTAGCTCGATCCTGTATAACCATTTTTTTATTAGTCCTTAAAGGCTAACAGATTATCCACTGAGATGCATGTTCATACCTATGACGGATCGGGTACGGAGGGTGGGTCGTAACGATGTATGTTGGAGATGCCGCCATAAGTTGGCGCTGAAAAGAATCGAATCGCCATCCCCGGAATAGCGGGGGTAGGCCTTCTGCTCTTAAAATCCACGCACTTTTTGACCACTCACATGAGCCGGAGATGATTCAAAGCCCGAAGCGTTCAAGGCTTCTTCCAGAAGATCTTCCTTATAATCTTCTACCATATGAATAACCCTATGAGGAGTCGAGAACTCAATCCCCGCCTTGTCAAAATGGGCCCAGATGCTTTTCCATGCAGCCGTTTTATATTCCTCTTTTTTATCGTAATCAGTGACAGAAAAACTAGCAATAAATATCACTGAAGAGTCTCCCGGTCCGTCAAACATCACATTGGGTTCCGGGTCATTCAGAACACAGTCCGTCGACCGAACGGCCTTTTCAATAACGTCCATTACAAAATCGGTGGATACATTCGGCACGGTTTCTACTTTGATCTCAATCGTATACAAGTCTTTTTGGTGACCATAGTTTTTGATGGTAGAACTCAAAACAACGCTGTTTGGGATATTCAACAGGCCTCCGTCTCTCGTTCTAATGCAAGTGGTCTGTTTTGTGATCTCCTCTACTCGCCCTTCTTCGTATCCACTGATTTGAATCCATTGGCCGATCTTGATGTTATAGTCATTAATAATTGAAATGCACGCAAAAAAGTTGAAGATATTGTCTTTGACAAGAAAACCGATGCCCATAGCAACGGCGCCTGAAGTGGCCATGATATTGGCAATATTTATACCGAATACAAACACGATGATGCCGTAACCGGCGGTAAAGTAAATTATCGTGGCAGAAAAGTGGCGCAGTACAGCAGGCGTGGGTTGATGGGTTTTCCGTTCTATTGGTTCCCATAAAAAGGGTTGAAGTCCCATATGGAGAAAACTCAATGGAACGATCCACCACAGCATGTCAAAAATGACGATCGTCGGTTTAACATAACTCGGTAATAACGGTTCCATTAGTGGAATAAGCGCTGCCTCTGAGGAAAGTAAAAGCGTAAAAGCGGACAAAGACCATAGAAACCAAGTTGATTTCGACTTGATGGTAAAATGTGGAGCCCTGCGAATGATGTAAAGCAGAATGAGGGACATGATGGACAGGGCGCTTATAACAATGCCTACATCGCTAGGGATTTTTCTTCGAATGCTGAACGTTTTCTCCTTAAGGATCATGCTGAAATTGAATTGGGAGTAATCATCAATTTTATTGGGGATGTCGAGATATCTGAGGTCTCCCATTGAGCTTTTTTGGGTGATATTCTGATAAAACTCTACGCTTTCCAGATTCCAACGATTACTTAAGGCCATCATTGCATCATTTTCTAGCTTTTCCTGATAAGAGTACTTCTCATTGAGACTCATACCGAGAACATCAGTGACATAAATGAGGTTGTTTTTGTTGAGCTCACGGTGTCTGAATTTAAAACCAAGAAGATGAGTACCATCAATGATGGAAGAGGCCTTATTGAAATTTGCTTTAAAGCGGGCATGAACGCGGTAGAGTCGGGAGATCAATCCGTCTTTCCGATCTTCTCTGATGAAGGTTGCAAGGGGTTGGTCCGCGTTCTTGAGCTTCGCGCCGGCGCTATCCGATGAGACCATCTCCGGTGAGTGGAGGTTGATGGGATCCATGGCATTTAAGAAAATGATGTTCTGGGCTTCGAAATTTCCTTGGTATCTGAACCAAATATAAAAATCAATAAGGAAGCTTGCGTTTATGTGGTCAAATTTTGAGATATCGTTTACTGCTATGCCGGAATAAACCACATTTGTTTTGTAGGCGTAGTGATCTTTATAGGAGAGAATCCGTCCCTTTTCCAAGGCTTCTCTGCGATCAGGGATAAGATTTATGTTCCGTACTCTTTGAAGTTGAGTTTGTGAAGAAATGATTTGATTGTTTCGATATACACCAATATAGACCCGTTTCAGAGAATCGCCGTTCTGGTTATAGAAGTTGGGACCCGTTACGCCCTCGATGGAGGTATCAATGGCGTTAAAGCTGATCAGGTTATTCCTGAGCGTTACTCGATCCTCTTTGATCGTAGCCGGCTCACCGGTGATTGCCGATTTTTCGATCGCTTCGACGAGTATTTTTATCGTGTCATAAGAATAGGCCGCATACCAGTCCGGTTCTTCGTCATATCTCTCTCGGTACGTTCTTCTGAATTGCTGGGCTAATTCATTAGCGGTGTCGATAATGAGAGGGACAGCGACATAAATTCTATTGGTGTAAAAACCGGGCTTGTCTTTTTCCTTTTGTAAACTAATGAATGATTTAGAAAATGCCTGCGTTGCAAACGCCGTTGGACCGACCAGGGGGGTATTTATGCCGGATTCTCTCAGTAATTTGACGATCTTGGCCCCTTCATTCGCATGGGTCCCCAAAAAGATTGCATCTAATCGAGAAGCAACCCGTAGCTCCTGTACAATATCATGTAGTTTTTGATCTAGTTTCTCATCTCTAATATTAAATATTTTTTTGAACGTGATCTTTAAACCAATTTCTTTTGCTACTTGTTCAAAGGTTTCGGCGATGCCGGAACTCGTTACCTTGTCTTCTCTAAGAATACAGACCGAATCGAGTTTGAGGACATTTTTTATATAGTAAGCTAAGAACCGCCCCTGATAACTATTGGTAAAGATTGTTCTGAAATAATAATCATTATCGATGGTCAGACGATCATTTGTTGAACTTGGAGAGATGGCTGGTATTTGAGCATCAATATAGATATCTTTTGCTCTGAGTGAAGAAGCGCTGGAATAATGGCCGATCACAGCAACTGCCCGATTCTCTTCCACAATTTCAACCGCTTTTTTTTCGGCAATATCCGGGTTGTTCTCGTCGTTTTTAAAGTCGGCGACAAGTTCTCTACCGTTAACCCCTCCCCGCCGATTGATCATATCGAGATACATTTGAATTCCCCGTCTTCCGGATGTGCCCTCTTTTTGGCTTTCCGGAATAACGACGGCAATATGAATTTTGTCTTTAGTAAACGCTAAGTTTTTCCAGCCCAGCCCGATCAAGAGCATAATCATGAGTGCTCCTAAAATCCATCGTATCCGCTTATTCATATAATTCCATCTTTGAATAAAATTAGTTTTTCTATCTATATCAATGAGGTTTTTTTATCTATAACACTTTTCCTCAATGTTTTTTGACTTAATCTTCTAAGGAATGCGCACGAAATAAGTTACCCAACTGGCGACGAATGATCGTTCGTATTCAAGGCGCGGCAACAGGCGCATAGCCCAGCTATGTAACTGTTGTCGCAACGCCGAAGACGGACGATAAGTCAAGTCAGTTGGGGAAGTTATTTCGGTAGCATTCCTAATAGTCACAAAATCAAAGAAGGCTAAAGATGAAAATCCAAGTCCTGACGGCATGCATGGAGCCATGTATCGTAGAGGTTGGCGAGACCGTTTTGATCAAATTTTTTCAAGATGCACGAATCTAATGATTCCCGATGGATGTCCCTAGGCGTATATCGAAAATAATCGGATTTAATGACATGATCGTGAATTTCTGATGTGACGAAGCGAAAGGGTTCTTCAGGAAGGACGATATTCGATCCTGGGTCACCGAAAGAAGGCAAGTTATTCCAGCCTTCCAGTACTCGTGATGACCAGACTAGTCCCAGGCGATAAAACAACTTACCGAGCACTTCCCCGGCATAGTGATCACGGAAAATATCATAACAGAGACAGGTCAAATTAATGCCGGCCAAATCGGCCTGCTTTCGCAATTCTTCAACGCAAAGATATGTTTTAATAAAGAGTTCCGGATTTGTTTTTTTACCCCACCATCGCTGCCACGATGCCCAAGTTTGAAAAGGATCACGGCTGAGAATCACAATTTTAAGTCTATCGGCTGGGTATCCGGCCTGGAGTAGAAGTTGCAGTGGATTGAATCGGCATTCTTCATCGGTGAAAGGTCCAAGGGTCTCTTTCAAGACGATAACCTTATCGTGACCATGAGGAATCTGCCACGGCCTGATTTCACCCTGCATACGCCAACGAAGTGTATTCTTCAACACTTGAAAATGAGAGACGATATCGGACGCTCCAAAAACGCGCAACATGACCGTACTTCCGCTTCGACAGGGAGAAACGATTAACACAATTCGAGAAACGTCGTAAGGATCAACTTGGATACAGTTGACCATGTCTAACATGTCAAGCTCGCGCTGTTGAAGCATGGTTTGATTCCATCTAGAGTCTCTACTCTTGCTATGTTTAAAACAATATGTTTTACGCCTCAAAACATTAATCGTAAAATTTATTCATCGCCCGACTGAACGCTTCATAAATAGCGGGCAAACCGATACCATGCCTTTGGATGGACGATTTTTTCATGGAAACAATAAATTGTCGATTGGATTCCACCGGTATATCTTCTATACTCTTTTCTTCATCGATAAACCCAACCGCCATGCGGGCAGAAACTTCTCCTTGTTCAAAGGGTGACGTGCCAATGGAGAGCATGCATCCATCCTCGACGTTAAACCCTTGAAGACCGATCACCGGCACGGGAGAATTTTTCTCTGTCCAGCTCATCACCTCCTTTGGAGAGACAAGAGAAGGATCTATTTCGGAACGTGATAACTGCCGGTAATTGGTGACGATAATATAGTCTGTTTTATTTTCACTCGCCAAAACAGCTTGTTGCCATTCCACGAAATTGTGAGTCACAATTGACCCGACATACGACAAGGGCGACCACTGGTATCGATCGATATTTTGTCTATCGGAAAGGACCGAACGTGATCCATCCATGAGGTACAGCAATCTGATCAAATCGTCCTGCTTATTATTTGAGCTACCCAATTCTTGCTGTTGAATCGAGAGGATGACTTCTCGAAGAGCCTTTAAGGGTCGATTTTCCAGAATACCAGTGACATTATTAGCTGTTTTGTAACCGTACGGTTCAATCGAACCGTTGATCCCGGCAAAAATTATTTTCATATTAGGATCATTCACATAATCCTTGGCAACGTATTTTTGAGCATTATTGTCGATAGCAATCAAAATATCCGGTTCAAATTCATCGATAGCTTGCTTTGCTGTCACTTGAGATCTGCGTAGAGCCTCCTCTTCTTTGAAACGCTTTGTATCCATATAATGCCAGTTCAGGGTATAGCCCGGATGATTTTCAAACACTCTATTTAGACCTACATTCACTTCCTTGGTCCAAGAATAATCGGTATTGTAACTGTGCAGAATCATGACCCGTGGTTTTTGAAGATTGAACACCACGGCACCGCAGAGAAGCAGAACGAGTAAGATGACTTGGAGCGCGATGCGGTGAACTTTAATGGTCAAAGGATGCCTCGTGCCTCCCACCAGGAGAAAGATAGATAGATGGCGGATATTTTCACGACAAGAAGAATGGCCCGGAATATACAGACCTTCGCTTCGTTCATATTAAGGTAAGCACCGTGTGCATCCCGAAAAAATTGTATATGTGGGGACTGATAGTTAAAAAATGAGGTTTCGGTAATAAGCAGGATACAAAAGCCAATCAGCCAGGGATTAACGCCTTGTGCACTAGCGAGCGGAATCAAGGCTGATGCGAAGATAAAATTTGTTGTGTTCATGGGTAGAAAGAATCTGACTACAATAATCATGCCGGTCAGCAGGAGGATAAAAACCCTGAAATCATTGCGCATATAAACTCCCAGCCACGAAAGGTTATTGACTAGGATGTCATCAATATTCAAGTGCTTCATGGTAGCAATTACCCCAATGACACTTCCCAGAAGAAACAGAAACGGCCAGTCGATTCCGGTTCTGAATTGTTTCGGTGTCAAGATGCCCAAAAAGACTAAAACCATGAACAGGGAAAATGCGATAAACGGTATTTCGATTTTATGAATAGATGTTGTGATGATTCCAACGGCGAGAAAAATGATGCACAGGACAGTCATCAGTTCCTGATGGGAGACCGGGCCGAGTTTTTCGATCTCCTGAACAATAAACCCTTTCGAGATCTTGACCTTACCGTAAGCCCTGAAATAAACCCAGGAAATCAAAAAATACAGGATCAGCATGATGCCTCCCGTTACGCTAGCGGCGATCAACCAGTTTGTGAATTGAAAGGCCTGCTGCTCTTTGGTGGGGAGAAGACCGTAAATGAACAAATTTGCCGGCGCCCCAGTTAAAAAAACAGCCGATAGAAAGGTTGTGCCATCCAGCCCCGCTGAATAGAGCATGGCAGAGTTTTTCTGCTTGGTTTTTTCATCAAGATCGTTGACCATTGAACCCAGTACGGGAGCAGATATGGATGTCCGGCCCGGTATCGAGGGAACAACGGGTGTGAAAATTAGTCCCGTAAAAAAGAGGGCCAGCTGATAGAAAAAGGAATTCTCAGGTAAGATGTTCAGCAGCCATAGTGAGTAGCGGCGGCTGAGCCCCGTTTTGACAATGACACACCCCAAGCCCAATATACTGATGCTCAGAATGAAACTATTCGATGAAAACCCGGAGAGGATGATTTCCGGTGGAGCGAGACCAGCTAGGAGTAACAGCAAAACCGCTAAAAGGGGGGCGACAAAAGCCTGCTGGAGATTAAACAACCACATGATTAGAGATATGGATGTTATCGAAATGAACATCACTATGTTAGAAGAGAACACAGAGACATGATTGAGATAGGTATAGAGAACAAACGGCACAATGAGGGTTAGCACCCAACCCATAACCTTGATCGCTGATACTATTGATTTGGTGTTCTTGTCGCTTCGCTTAAGAACAAGTCCTGAAGAATCTAGGATTGGAGGCCGGGTAGCATCAGAATCCATCTCAAACGCCACAGGAAAATATTTTGTTTTTTCGGCCATGTGATTAACAACTCCCGCGCATTTTTTCGACCACATGCCAAAATATTGCTTCGCGAAATAAACTTTGACAGCTCAACAACCTTCACTCAAGCCGGGTAAAAATCTATTCGTCCTGTTGAAAGGCTCAAATGAGTAATCTGGTTAGAGATCTTGTTTATTAGAATGCTCTTTTCTAGTATATCAATTCCGATCTGCGAGACCCTCAATACAATCGACTAATATCCTATTTTATTAAGTAAAATCATCCCGTATGGTTGAAAAGCTTGGCCAACCGCAAATTCACTAGTAAGTTATTACTTGAATTCAGGTTTTATAATCTATTGCTATTAAAATAAGAGTGAATAATGTCTTTTTACTCCTCATCAAATGAATCCCAATCTGCACTTCTTTCTTCTCCACCCAACATGGCATGTAAATTCATAATTCCAAGTAACATTCCTGCTTTTATTTCCTCAAATCC
>JBDLIZ010000098.1:0-12619 GCA_039714615.1 Pseudomonadota bacterium
GTGGTGTCCCGCCGCGGCGTTGCAGTGCTCGACAAGGTGATAGACATTGCCTTCGCACTGCGCCTTGCTGCGAAACACCACAGGGACGCTGAATCCGTATTTATTACATTGATAGAGCACTAGCTCCTTATCGGTAGGGTAACGCCAACCTTGAATCCGTGCGTTTTTTCCACCCACAGACCGTATTACCGGGCCGGTGAATAGGTAATGTAGTCAATTTGAAGTAAGCTTGGAAGATCATTGGGTTAACCCAAAAAGAGTATGCGAAAATGACAGCTAAAATCACCCCTGCCGAGGATGAAGTCAACTGTTTCCGTGAATTAATGGACGGCGTACAACGCATTCGATCCGACCGGGTCCTACCCAACCACCCCAAACCACCGCCACACCCTATACAGACCCGCAAAGACCAAGCCCTGGTGATGAAGACCTTATTGCATTCGCCTTATAACCCGGATGACACCCAACCAGGCGACACCGTTAGTTATTGCCGTTCGGGGGTAAAAAAGACGATCTTGAGAAAACTGAGCAGAGGTCAATACAGTATCGGCGCGGAGATTGACCTGCATGGCATGACCGCAGCGATGGCAATTGAAGCCTTAACCCAATTTTTAAAACAGTCGCACCATTGCTCGACGCGCTGTGTTCGTATTATCCACGGTAAGGGCCAACGTTCGAGCAACCAAGGTCCGGTACTGAAACCTCTGGTCAACCACTGGTTGAGAAAACGTGATGATGTGCTGGCCTTTTGTTCAGCTAAACCCTCCGATGGCGGTACCGGGGCACTGTACGCCTTATTGAAACGAAGACATCACCCTACAAAGCAATTTTGATCCCCGGGATCCGTGACAATATCTTTACAGTGTATCGAGCCCTAGGCCCTAGGAGCCTGTCGTTGGCGAGGCCATGCATCAATTCAGTTTCGTAAGAATCTTGACCTCGCCCAACAGGCTTCGGTGAACGGGGCATCTGCCGGCGATCTCCAACATCCGTTTGCGTTGTGCCTCGGTCAAATCCCCCTGCAGACTGATCGTGCATTCAATGATATCTATACGTCCTGTTTCGGATTCGCAATCCTCACATTCCCTGGCATCGATCTTTTCATGAGTCAATGCGGTGCTGATGCGGTGCACTGGCAATTTCTTGTGATCGGCGTACATGCGCAAGGTCATCGTGGTGCATGCCCCCAGACTGGCCAGTAGCAGATCATAGGGTGAACCGCCCCTATCATCGCCGCCGACACTCTTGGGCTCATCCGCGCTGATGCGGTGATGACCCATATCGATACGTTGCAGGAACCGCCCCTCTCCGGTCTCGGCGACGACCACCTGGTCCGTAGGGATGGACTGACCGTAATCAGTCTTTACAGGTCCAGGAAGATTGCGATCCACCCAGGCCGCCAGCATATGAGCGACATAGCTGGCATCGGGTCTGTGGCTCAACAAATGATCGGCCTGATCCAGGGAGATGAAACTCTTGGGATGTCTTGCCGCCTGATAGATCTTGCGTGCCTGCTCGATATCAACCACCGTGTCTTGCGGACTGTGAAAGATCAGCAGCGCCGCATCCAAATTGTGGATGGCCTCCGGCATACGAAAAGAAGAAATATCGTCAAGAAATTGTTTCTGAATCCTGAAGGTACGCCCCGCAAGCTCGACCTCCACCTCGCCATGACGCTCGATGTGAGGAATGGCGGAGGCCAAGTAGGTCTTTAGATGGGCCGGATCGGCGGGCGCGGCAATGGTCGCAACCAGTTTGACCTCCGGCATACTACCGCCCACGGCGAGCACCGCCGAGCCCCCCAAACTATGCCCTACCAGGATCTCTGGGGCCCGATAGTGGGTACGCAAGAACTCGGCGGCTAGTCGCAGATCCTCGATATTGGATGAAAAATTGGTATTGGCAAAATCACCCTCGCTATTACCCAGCCCGGTGAAATCGAATCTCAAGACCGCGACCCCATGTTCCGCCAGGGCGTGACTGATGCGTCTGGAGGCCACATAGTCCTTGGAACAGGTGAAACAATGCGCCAGCAGGGCATAGGCGGCAGGATCTTCGCAGGGATACTCGAGTAAGGCAGTGAGTTGATTCCCCTGGGAACCCATAAATGTCACAGCTTGTGAGCGCACAAAGTTCATCGTTGATGTCCTCTAGGAGCCTGTCGGACTTAGGTGATCGTAGCGAGAGGAAGCCGGTTTGAGTCCGATTCTACGATCATTTGAGGCGAATAGTGATACTTATTTAACGAAAATGATGGGGAAATCGGGCCGAACCGGCTTTTCCGCAGTAGATTGACCCTAAGTCCGACAGGCTCCTACTACCCCAACCAAACTCGGGCATTGCGAAACATGCGTAACCAAGGGCCATCATCGCCCCAATCATCCGGGTGCCAAGAATGCTGCACGCTACGAAACAATCGCTCCGGATGGGGCATCATGATGGTAAAGCGCCCGTCCAAGGTCGTCAGCCCCGTGATTCCCTGTGGAGAACCATTGGGATTGTGCGGATAGCGCTCCGTAGGCTGCCCCTTGTCATCGACATAGCACAGCGATACCAAGCCAGCGTGGTACACGGTCTCGACAGAATTCTCATGAAATTCGGCCCGTCCCTCGCCATGCGCCACCACGATCGGCAGTCTCGATCCCTGCATGCCACTTAGAAGAATGGAAGGTGAAGGTAACACCTCCACCTGCACATAGCGGGCCTCGAACTGCTCAGAGCGATTGCGCATAAAACTCGGCCAATGCCGAGCACCGGGGATAAGTTCTTTGAGCTGTGACAACATCTGACAACCGTTGCACACCCCGAGACCAAAGACCTCCGGCCTTTGGAAAAAGGCCTGAAACTGTGCCTTGGCGCGCGCATTAAATAAAATAGATTTTGCCCAACCTCCCCCGGCCCCGAGGACATCACCATAAGAGAAACCACCGCAGGCCGCCAGTCCTTGAAACCCGTCCAGGGTTACGCGGCCACTGATGATGTCAGTCATATGAACGTCTACGGCTCGGAATCCAGCGCGATCAAAGGCCGCCGCCATCTCGATTTGACCATTGACCCCCTGCTCCCGGAGAATCGCCACCTTGGGCCTCACCCCTTTGGCGATATAGGCTGCGCTCACATCATCATCAGCATCGAAACCCAGATGCACCTGAAGACCTTGGTCTTCGCGGTCCCCCACGGTCTCGAACTCCTGTTCGGCACATTCTGGATTGTCCCGCAGGGCCTGTATGCGATAGCTGGTCTCGGCCCACAGCCTGTGCAGAACATTCCGTGGCCAGGTCAAATATTCACGGTGCGCATAATTGAATATCACCCGATCATCCTCGTTGACCGTCCCTATGACATGACAATGTTGACCCAGATCGTATTCTCTCAACACCGCCAGCACGGCATCGGTATCCATATGGCGCACCTGGATCACCGCGCCGAGCTCCTCGGCAAACAAGGCGGCAATGAGGTCCTCCCCCAGATCATCCATATGTACCGTCACACCGCAGTGCCCTGCAAAGGCCATCTCGCATATCGTCGCAAACAGACCACCGTCGGAGCGGTCGTGGTAGGCCAGCAGTATCCTGCCTCGATTAAGTTCCTGGATGGCAGCGAAAAAGGATCTCATAGCCTGAGGATGGTCCAGATCAGGGGCCTCTCGACCGATCTGCTTGTAGACCTGGGCCAACGCCGAACCGCCCAGGCGATGGCGCCCGCGCCCCAGATCGATCAAGATCAGGTCGCAATCGCCGCAATTGCTGCGCAGCTGCGGTGTCAATGTATGGCGCACCTCCTGTACCGGGGCGAAGGCGGAGATGATCAGGGACAGGGGACTGGTCACCGAACGGGTTTCATCTGCATCCTGCCACACAGTCTTCATGGACAAGGAATCCTTGCCCACGGGAATGGCAATACCCAGGGCCGGACACAACTCCTCTCCCACCGCCCTCACCGTATCGAACAGGCCCGCATCCTCACCGGGATGCCCAATAGCGGCCATCCAATTGGCCGACAGGCGCACCTCGCTGATGTCATTAATAGACGCGGCAGCGATATTGGTCAGCGCCTCGCCGATGGCCATGCGCCCCGAAGCTGCCGGATGCAGCAGAGCGATGGGGGTACGTTCTCCCATGGCCATCGCCTCGCCGGTGTAACCTTTATAAGCGCTGCAAGTCACCGCAACATCGGCCACCGGAACCTGCCAGGGACCGACCATCTGATCACGAGCCACCAATCCGGTCACGCTGCGATCCCCAATGGTGACCAGAAAGGTCTTGGCCGCCACGGTGGGCAGTCTGAGTATCCGCTGGGCCGCCTCTAGCGGGTCGATATCCGCGGTGTCAAAGCGAGTCTTCTCGAAACCGTGATGATGCACATCTCGCAACATCTTCGGAGGTTTGCCCAGCAATACGTCCATCGGCAGGTTCACCGGGGTGTTGTCGAAAAAACCATCACCCACCACCAGATCCTGCGCCTCAGTGGCCTCACCAACGACCGCATAGGGGCAACGCTCACGTTCACAGAGATCCTTGAAAATACTCAGCCGATTGGCGTCAATCGCCAACACATAGCGCTCCTGGGCCTCGTTACACCAGATCTCCATGGGAGACATGCCCGGTTCGTCATTAAGCACGGTACGCAACTCAAAACGCCCGCCCCGACCGGCATCATGGATCAGCTCCGGCAAGGCATTGGACAGTCCTCCCGCACCCACGTCATGGACGGACAGGATAGGGCTGTCCTTACCCAAGGCCGTACAACGGTCGATGACCTCCTGACAACGACGTTGCATCTCCGGATTGCCACGTTGTACCGAGGCGAAATCCAGATCCTCCGAACTGCTACCGCTGGCCATGGACGAGGCGGCACCACCGCCCAAACCAATCAACATGGCAGGGCCCCCGAGCACTACGATCGGCGTACACGCCGGAAAGGATTGTTTCTCTACATGCTCGGCGCGGATATTGCCCAACCCACCGGCAACCATGATCGGTTTATGATAGCCGCGCACCTCGAACCCCGCCGCGCCGTGCACCCTTTCCTCGAAGCTACGGAAATAACCGGTAAGATTGGGACGGCCAAATTCGTTATTAAAGGCCGCCGCCCCTAGCGGCCCTTCGATCATGATGTCCAGGGCCGAAACGATGCGATCGGGGCGGCCATGATCCTTCTCCCAAGGCTGCTCGAATCCCGGTATGCGCAGATTGGAGACCGAAAAACCACACAAACCGGCCTTGGGCTTGGCGCCAGAGCCCGTCGCCCCTTCATCGCGGATCTCCCCGCCCGAACCCGTAGCTGCCCCCGGAAAGGGTGAAATCGCCGTCGGATGATTGTGAGTCTCCACCTTCATGAGGATATGGACATCCTCCTGCGACCCCTGGTACTCGTGAGTGGACGGATTCGGGATGAACCGCTCAGCCCGGTGGCCGCGCATCGCTGCGGCATTGTCCCGGTAGGCCGACAGGATATCCTGAGGCGCCTGGTTGTAGGTATTGCGAATCATCGCAAACAGCGACTTGTCTTGACGCTGGCGATCGATGATCCAATCGGCGTTGAACACCTTATGCCGGCAATGCTCGGAATTGGCCTGGGCAAACATCATCAGTTCCATATCGCTGGGATGCCGCCTAAGGCTTTGGTAACTGCCGACCAGATAATCAATCTCATCCTCCGACAAGGCCAGACCCATCGCCTCATTGGCCTGTCGCAGTGCCGCGTGGGACTGCTGACTCAGGTCCACGGTCTGGAACATTGCGGGATCGTCGGTCTTGAAAAGCACCTCCGCGGCCTCCAGCTCACACAACACCTGCTGGGTCATGCGATCGTACAGCGGGGATTTGAGCGCTTGCCATTCGTTCTGGGAGATCGACCTTTGACTCTGGACATAGAAGGCCGCACCCAGCTCGATACGCCCTATCTCTTTCAGGCCGCAGTTGTGAACGATATCGGTCGCCTTGCTCGACCACGGTGAGATCGTGCCCGAACGCGGGACCACTAAAAACAACTCTCCCTCGGGAGGGCCATTGTCGGACCCAGCTCCGTAATCCAATAATCGTTTCAGAATATCGAGCTGTGCCGCTGACAGACCACATTCCAGATGGACAAAGTGATAGAACCGCGCGCGCACTTCCGTTACCGAAGGTAAGCTTACTTGCAGTTCCAACAACAGGCTTTGATGACGAAATTCGGATAAAGCCGAGCGACCGGGGAGGATTAACATGGGTTCTCTTCAGACTGTTTAGAGGCGCAATGATAGCGAATTTAGCCCCTCCCCGCATCAGCGAACAGAGAATCCTCTGAGTGACATTGAACCTAATCAGGGGTAGACTAGTCTCACTACTGCAAACCGGGGGCGACTTGGTTTCGACGTGGGTTACAAAACCTAGAGGTGCATGCCGAGGATACAGCTAGCCTCGTAAATAATGCTGTAACACTATAGTTGCCAACAACGACAACTACGAAGGCGCTCTGGCTGCCTAAGAAACAGCCGGCCCCCCCTGACAAAATGTGCTTATGCGTTTTGCTCAGGGGTCATAGCACATAAGCTCGTGGTGAAGCACGCCTGGGGCCGAACCACTAAATCTTTACAGGCCAGCCGATCATTGCCCTGCCCGTCGGGTAGTGAAAGGTTAAATCCAAAGACGCGGCTAAGCATGTAGTACCAAGGGCAGAGGATTTGCGGACGCGGGTTCGATTCCCGCCGCCTCCACCAATAGACATTGAACGAAACGGCCCAGATGCCACAAGCCACCTCTGGGCCGATATTTTTGTCTTGGTAATTATGTGGGTTACGGTGTTCGCAAAGGCCTGTAGCTTACAGGTACATTACCTCATATTCGAAAGTTTCCCCGATTTTGCATCACTTTCCTGTCTTCATTCCCCCCTCTTCTTACCCCTATTCTCCGTATCTTGTCCGGTTCGACACATCTTTATCTGCCGTCTTCACGGTACCAACTCCTTTATAAACCGGTTGACAACCTAGGCAATTCCGTCAAAGAGTTTGTTGAGATCCATGGAAAAACTTCCTGCCTTTCTATTCTTTATCCGATACCCAAATGAGAAACGGAGAAAGTACCGGTAGCAATTAAAGTTTTCGCCTAAATTAACCTGTTTTGGCGCATGCTGAGATTTAGTCACCTGAATTAGCCGAGATTAATCGCATTTTGTCAGGATTTGTATTGGCACCTCACATAGCAATTATTAGATTGTATTTTTAGTATTGTTAATCGAACGGGCTGTTTGTCCCCAGCAAACATTGATTGATACGCTTGCCAGGTGCTGTTTGGAATCAAGCGTACAGAAAAGCGACAAAAGGATATTTATGAGGACCCACCTTTCGCGAGAAGCTATACCCGCCACAGATGATAGAGGTGTGAGAGGAGATTCAGAAGGAGAAGAAGCATAATGGGTTTTGAGCCTGGCGGTATGGCGGACAAGCTTGGTAACCGGCACGAAGGTCGCTGGGTAGCCAAACAGCTTATCCGACTATTGAACGAAGAGATCCAGTCGGTAACCGTGGAGTTGATTGGCCCTGACGAGGAGGGGGTTGACCTACTGGTTGTCAGTAAGGACGGCATCCGACAATTACAGCAGTGCAAAGCACGTTTCGGAAGCCACAATTCGTGGTCAGTAAACGCCTTGGCCTCCAGGGGTGTTCTTAGTCATTTAGAGACCCATCTGAGCCGCGACCCGCAACAGGAATTTGTTCTTGTATCCGGTATCCCAACCCAAACCTTTGCAGATATCTGTGACAGCGCTCGAAATTCCAACGATAATCCGCAGGACTTTTTTCAATATCAAATTCAAGAAGTTGGGAAAGAACGCCAAAAGAATTTCAGGGATTTTTGCAATGCTCTGAAGCTCAATCCAGACCAAGAAGAAGATCTCAAAAAGGCCTTTGGCTACCTCAAACGCACATTCATCGAACTTTTTCCTGATGATCGAAGTGCATGGTCGGACCTCCTGACCTGGGTCGGCTTCCTGTTGACTGGCGAACCGGAAACTACGATCAGCGTGCTGCTTACCTACGCAGAAAACAATTATCAGTACCATAAGCCCATTTATGCAGATGAGTTAAGGACCCACCTAGCCGATCCTCACAATATTTACTCCAAAAAACTTGAATACGACAATCGACTTGCTCCTACCATTGAAGAGTTGCAGCGGCAGTTTTCTGAATCCATCCGGTCAGGATTGATCAGTGGCAAAATCATCCCCCGGGAGGAGACCTCTCGGATCATCGAATATATCGTATCTGAACGGAATGTCGTTTTACATGGGGCCGCAGGATACGGGAAGAGCGGCATTCTGTATGAACTGACAGAGTATCTTCACAGGGAGAATATTCCTTATCTCGCCGTCCGTCTTGACCGGCGTATCCCTGATAAAACCGCCTTACGATTCGGCAAGGATATGGGTCTGCCGGACTCGCCTGCATACTCGCTTGCCGGTCTCGCCGCAGGGAGAAAATGTATCCTGATCCTGGACCAGCTCGATGCCATCCGCTGGACCGCTGCTCATTCCAGCACCGCCATAGACGTGTGCAAGGAGTTGGTCCGGCAGGTCCGGTCGTTGCGCGGGGGAGATAGAAAAATCATCGCCGTCTTTGCCTGCCGGACCTTTGACCTGGAAAACGACCAGGAGATCAAAAGCCTACTCTCCGATACAGAAAATCATGGTTTTGTCGAAATAACGGTCAAAGAACTCTCAGAAAAGCAATTAGAACAAACTCTTGAGAAGAATATTGCCTCCCTGACCGACTCTCAAAAACGCATACTTGCCATTCCGCAGAATCTAGCAATTTGGATGGAACTAAAAAAGGACGGGACGATTCCGGATTTTCGCTCCGCAACAGAGCTGATGCGTCGTTTTTGGGAAAACCGCCGGCAGGTTCTTGATAAAAAGGCAGGGATAAAACCAGTTGAATCCGACGGATTCTTGAAGCCTTTGCTGGATTATATGGAAAAATATGGGGAAATCTCCGCCCCAGCAAGTATCGCCTCAAAAAAACCGTTGATCCGAGATGCACTCACCTCTTACGGCATTCTACAGTGCAACCCGGGTCGGATAAGTTTCTGCCATCAACGTTACCTGGACCACTTGATTGCGGAGCGCTTACTGGACCGGATATACAGCGGAGAGGGGTCCGTGATCAGCTGGCTGGGACCGAGGAAAAATCAGTCGCTTTACCGACGCGATCAATTGCGCCAGGTGCTCGCCATGCTGGCCGAGGAATCGCCGCTGGACTTTTTAAGCAATGCCCAGGAGCTCTTAGAATCAGCTGAAGTGCGTTTCCACCTCAAGCATCTCGTTATCGAACTGATTGGCCAACTGGATGAGATCCCCAGAGAGATTGCCGGATATTGCCTTAAATTGATGGTTGACAGCTATTGGCGGGAACATATCCTGGAAACGGTTTTGTTGGGGCATCACCCATGGGTCTCACATCTTCTGAAGACAGGGATTCTCCAAAGCTGGCTCACTTCCAAGGAAGAGCAAGAACTCAATCAGGCATTACGACTGTTGCGCTCGGTAGTCGAGTACATTCCTGATCAGGTGACGAAAATATTGGAGCCGTTTGTAGGCAAGGAAGGCGACTGGCCAGGACGAGTCCTGAACACGATTTGCTGGAAAGAGACAGATGATTCCATACGGATGTTTGAGTTACGGCTGCAACTGGCTAGAAGAGGCCATGTGAAGAAATTTGTCACCTGGAAATCTCTGTGCACCAGGTATCCACTCCGTGCCATCCGTTTAATCGAGTCAGTAGTTTCAACTTGGCGAAATGATGAAAAAGAAACAGATATCGGCAAAGTGGCCCGCCTGGAACGATGGTACAAAGAGGATACTGAAGCCTTAGATAGCGCGGTTAAACAACATCCGTCCAAGACCTGGGATCTCTTGATGAGCCACATTGAAAGATTAACCAGCATCAGCACCGATCATTACGATCCCAGGCTGGAGAAGTGGCTGGATGGCAATTTTCACCGCCATGAAACACATATTGCCCGGGGAGTGGTGAAGTTGGTCATGCTGGCCGGGCAGACCCTGGGGGCTGAGCAACCGAATGAACTGATAATGAGGATCCGGTCATTGGAAAATAACATTTCACCAGTAGTCCAGGAGATCATCATATCGGCATATGTCCACTTGCCGTTCACTCACTCGGATGTCGGCATTACATGGCTGCTTGGTGATCCTGCACGGTTTCGAATGGGGTCCGGTTATAAGGAGCCGGAGTGGATGCCCGCTGTGCGTCTCATTGCGGCCTTGTCTCCCCACTGCTCCAAAGAATTGTTCCGGCAGCTTGAAGATGCCGTCATTCATTACCATGCATCGAAAGAAAAACAGGATGCCGAGTACTGGTTGAAGGGCTGGCGGAATGGCCATTTTGGCCATTATTGGGGTAAAACCCAATATTTCTTGTTACCGGCCTTTGATATAAAAAGAATCCAGGGAACCACGGCTGATTTGATCCGAGTGTTGAAACGAAAATTTAAACAGTACCCCAAAGAGGCATTCATCAGAGATGGCACCATTTCCGGCGGTAGCGTCGGATCCAAACTTGATAGGAATCTTGAGAAAATCAGCGACCGCGCTTGGCTCCGGATTATCAGCAGTGGAAACGTTACCGAGAATGATAACCATAAATGGATTCAGACCAATCCGAATCGTGTGTTGACAACATCCGTTCGCCTGTTTAGCCGAAGCCTTGCGGAGATCGCCAAACGATTCCCGGAACGTTTTGGTCAGCTTGCTCTCCGCTTTCCGAATGATGTTCACCCCAGTTATGTTTCGGCTATTCTTGAAGGTTTCATAAAAAAGCAGCCAGACCCGAAAACCCCGGAAGACGAAAGGCATTCCTGGCAGCCTGCGCGGGCGGAGACCATCGAGGCTGTGTTGGAAAAATACCAAGCCGGAGATGACCATGAAACCGCAATGTCCTTCTGCAGGCTGATCTCGGAAAGGGCTGATGAAAACTGGTCGAAAGATACCATTGCCAGGTTGGTACATTACGACCAAAATCATCCGGACCCGGAAATCGGTAAATTGAACGTTCATTGCGACAAATGCAGTGATAACGCCACTGTTGAAATTCTCTTTCAGAATACTCTCAACTGCGTCCGAGGTGTAGCTGCTAATGCCATCGGACAACTACTCTGGGAACGAAAAGACAGATTTGAGTTTGTCACGCCCGGCATTAAATCTCTGATTAAGGACCCTCATCCTGTGGTAAGGATGGCTGCAATCGAGGCCATTTATCCGGTGCTGAATATTGATAAAGACCTCGCGGTCCACTGGTTTTGTGAGATATGTAAAGATGATCTTCGAGTGGCAGCTTATCCAAGGGCATCACGTTTTATAAATTATGCCCTTCCAAGTCATATTAAACAGATGGGACCAATTATCCTGCGGATGGCCGCATCTCCATTGGATGACGTGGCCCTGGAAGGGGCAACGCAGGTGACGACCCGCTGGTTGTTCCATGGTTTCTTTGAAAAAGAACTTTTTGAGTGTTGTGAGGGCAATTTCTCGCAACGAAAAGGCGTTGCAAAAGTAGCTGCCTTTCTTCTGCATGATAGAAAATATTCTATGCAATGCCGGAAACTTTTACGCCACTTCATCAATGATCCGGATAAAGAGGTGCGGGATGAGCTGCACGGCATATTCAGAAAAGATGAATTACTCAATAAGCAGGAACATGAAACATTTCTGCAGGAATACATCAGATCTACCGCCTTTGCAGACAGTCCTGATAGTTTTATCCTTGGCTTAGAGGAATTCCCTGGCCGGCTGGTATCCATGGCAGAAGCGATATTTGTTGTCTGCGAGGTATTTTCAACAACCCTGAAAGAGAAAACCCGCGATATTAATTCACAATATCCCTACACGGCATTAGAGATGTCATCAATCCTGTTACGCCTTTACGAACAGGCTCTGGGCGAGGGAAACAGACAGATCGCCGATCATTGCCTAGATATATGGGACCTGCTCTTTGAGAACCGGATTGGCAGGGTTATAGAATTGACGAGTTCAATTGACAGCTGAAGACTTGAGTTATCCCATTACCTCGTATGTTATTTCGGTGGGAATCAAATCCAGGTCCATTTTCTGTTGGGGGGGGGGGGAATATTGAGCAAGGGATCCCACGACATGGTACGCGGAGCAAGATGCAACACATCGTCTGATTCTTAGCACAACTCGTCCGCGCGGCACCTACCAGAGAATGCCATCAATACCTGTTAGCTGCACTATCCTGCTTCATCCACAGCTCCAGGATTCACGGTCCTATGAATCCGTTTAGCCGGAAGCAGTGCCGTTGGACACTGGCTGTTCTTCGGTTTTAGCCTTGAAGGCTTGAAGGCGGTCTCCATGTTACTAACACCCCTGGCGAACACCTCCCAGAACAAACAGTACACGCTCAACGGGTTACCATCCCTTCCAAGCAACTCATTCGGTATAAGCACGTGGGTCTATATCCCAGCCCTTTCAAGGTGGCTATTCACGTGGGTTTTTTCCGTTGAGAAGCTTCGCCGTAGAGACATGATTATGTTTTGAATATTTGTCGCGCTTTGGAGGCTTTTTTTTCGGCCCACGACGAGATTTTCTAAACTTCGATAAGTTGACGTTG
>JBDLIZ010000099.1:0-12558 GCA_039714615.1 Pseudomonadota bacterium
TATGTTTATCTGCATCTGTTGGGCTCATTTCATGCCGTGGGAAAACTAGGCCTCTCCTTTACCACACCACGACCCTGGAATCCAACATGAGCCTAAATTAATATAAATTAATATAAATTAATAAAAGTTCTAGGATCCCATCACACCATCCAACCCGGATCCGGGGCACTGCGCTAGTGCCCGATTCCTGCCATAAATACTAACATAGCAAGGAGGAGGTCAGGAACAATGAAAGACAACACCACACTCAATAGAAGAGACTTTCTGAAATTCAGCGGTGGCGGCATGATGGCCACCACTCTATTCACACCCACCGAGTCCAAGGCCTTCTCACCGGTAACCGCCACCGACTACGGTGGCGAGAAACGCTACCCGCAGACCTGCCGGATGTGTGCCCAGACCTGTCCCGTGTTTGCAGTGACCAAGAATGGCCGGGTCATCCGTATGGAGGAAAATCGCAATACGCCCTATCCGGCGATTTGCGCCCGGGGCCGGGCGGCGCCGGCGGCGCTTTACAGCCCGGACCGGGTGCGCTATCCACTGATCCGCACCGGCGAACGTGGCGAGGGCAAGTTTCGCAAGGCCACCTGGGAGGAGGCCTTGGAGATGGTGGCCGGCAAGATGAGCGAACTCAAGGAACAGGGCGATGAAAAATCGGTTGCCATGCTGCCGCGTTTCAACGGCGCGGCTGGACTGGACAAGGAGTTCTTCAAGGTCTACGGCACACCGAATATCGTCGGCTATGGTGACACCTGTTTCGGCAATACCCTGCCCCTGGGACTGGCCAGCGTCACCGGCGGCAAGAAAAATAAACTCGGGGTGCCCGGATTGGGCACTTCGGCGATCACCAGCGATTACATCAATGCCAAGTATGGCCTCTGCGTGGGACGCAATCCCGGCGGCGGGCTGGTGGCCTACCCCTGGGGGGCGATGTACGGGCGTGCCCGCAAGAACGGCATGCAGGTCACCTTCGTGGATCCGCGCCGGCCCTCGGAGGCCGGGGAAGGTCCGGGCATTGACTGGCTGCCGATCAAGCCGGGCACCGACTTGGCCTTTTTTCTGGGGCTGATGAACGAGATCATCAGCAAGAAATACTATGATGCGGCCTATCTCGCAAAATACACCAATGCCGATATGCTGGTGAACGTAGAGACCCTGCAGCCCCTGTCGATAACCGAAGAAACCGGTGATTACCTGGTCTATGACAAGGCCAGCGGCACGATCATCATGAAAAGTTCGGCTACTGAACCGGCCCTGATGGGGGAATACGAGCAGGATGGCGTCAAGGTAGCCACCGGTCTGGAGCTTATCGCTCAACAGGCCAAACAATACACCCCTGAATGGGCCGAGGATATCACCACCGTACCCGCGGAGGGTATCCGCAAGGTGGCCGTACGGCTCAACCAACACAAACCCCAGGTATTTATCGACCGCGGCTACCGCGCCGAGCGCTATGAAACCGCGCTCAAGGAAAAACACCTCAATATCATGCTCAATGTGCTGCTGGGAAACTTCGGCCGTAAGGGAGGCGTGTACTGGGCCCGTAAGGCCAAGCTGGGTAAATTGATTAAACCGCCCAAGCCCAAAGATAAATCACTGGTACACCTGATGGCCAAGGACAACCCTGATTTCTCCCTGGCCAATCTCAAGTTTCATCGCCGCCCCTTCTTCAAGACAGTGCTGGAAGGCAAGTCCTACAAAACAAACATGATCGTCACCTGGGGCCAGAACCCGGTGGGCGGCTCCGCCGGCGGGCACCGGGTAATCGAGGCCCTGGGAAAGATCGATATGGTGGTCTGCATCTCGCCCTATTTCAATGAAACCACCATGTACGCCGATGTCATCCTGCCCGATGCCATCTATATCGAACGCGACGAGGCCATTCGTCCAAAATTCAAGGCACCCTTTCCGACCCTAGCCCTCAACCGCAAGGCGGTAGACCCCTTGTTCGACGTCAAGAGCGGTTATTGGATCGTCATGCAGTTGGCCAAGCGCACCTTGCCCCCGGAAGACTATAACCAGCACTTCAAGTCCTTTGAGGAACGGGGTATCCAGGCCCTGTGGGATGCCCAGTTGGCCAAGATCGGTAAACTGGATGACGAAGAGATGGCCTCCTTCGATTACGATTATTTCCTGGAAAATGGCGTGTGGACCGGCAAGAATAAATACAAGGTCAAGCATAAAGGCACGCCAACTAAAAAGCTGGAACTCTACAGTACCTTTTTCGCCGAAACCTATGCCAAGCTCAATGAAATCGACCATAAGAGCAAGGACCTTGCCCACCCCCTGCCGGTCTGGGTAGAACCCTATTACATGGGAGTACGCGATAAACTGGCCAAGGACGAACTCATTCCCATCACCGGCTTCAGCCCGCTGAATACCTTTACCGGCGCACAGACCAAGAATAACCCCCTGCTTACTCCGCTGATGAAGCGTCTGGATGTGTTCGCGGTATGGGTCAATACCGACAAGGGCCGATCCCTGGGGCTCAAGGACGGCGATAGAGTCGAAATCACCAACGTGGAAAACACCACCATGAAGTCCTTCGCCCGAGTCAAGCTATCGCAGCGGGTGCATCCCGACACGCTGTTCACCTCCTACGGTGTCGGGGCGGGACACTATACCAAGTTGACCGAATTTCTGCGCTTTGCGCCCAAGGATGGTTTCAATCCCAACCATGTCTCTAATTTCCGGTTCACCGGGCTGACCGGCGGCATGCCGAGCCAGGATTTCATCGTCAAATTGAGGAGGGCCTGAGCATGGCTTACCGCATCGCATACGATCCGCAAAGCTGTATCAACTGTTACACCTGCATGGTGCAATGCACCGTGGAGAACCGGATTAGATTAGAGCGCGAAACCGGCATGGGTCCGGAGCGCACCATGAACATGGAGCTGGATCACCTGTATTATCTCACCCCGGTGCAACATGAGTTGGGCACCTTTCCCGATGCCCGATGTGTCACTGAGTTTCACCATTGCCAGCACTGCGAGAACGCCCCTTGCGCCCAGTCCTGCCCGGCCAAGACCATCGAGGTGCGGCCCAACGGGCTGGTGGTCATCCACGAGGAAGGCTGCATCGGCTGCCAATCCTGCGTGGAGGCCTGCCCCTGGGATGTACCCAAGTACAACCCGGTGACCAACAAGGTCTACAAATGCGTAGGATGCTATGACCGCGTTGAAGCCGGCATGGAGCCGGCCTGTGTGTCTTCATGCCCCAGCGTGGCGCTGTTTGCCGGCGAGGAAAAAGAGGTGGTGGCCGAGGCCAAGAAGCGCGCCGAGCATTACCAAGAAATCTACGGTCAGGAATTCATCGCCTATGGCGTAGACAAGGTCAGCGAAGACGTGGGCCATACCGGCTGGGTTACCATCGCCCCTAAGGAGGATGCCGAACAATACGGGCTCAAGGATAATCCTCAGTCGACGACTCTGAACGTGCGTAAAGCCACCGCCACGTTCGCCGGTGTTGGCACGATCGGGATGGTAGGCGTGGTCGGTGCGCACTTCATGCATTGGTTAAGTAAACGCAAGAATGACGTGGCCGGCAATGAATCAGGTCGATCCACCGAATCGCAGCACAAGGAGTCATGAACATGAGCAGAAAAGTACGTGCCTTCAGCCCCATCCAGCGTTTTTATCATCGGCATCTGATCTATCTGATGTTTTTTTTCATCCTGACGGGGCTGCCGATCCTGTCGGACTCTTTTCATTGGATCGCCTATGTATTCTCCTTCCCCTTCAATTTTTTGGCTGAGAATAACGGTGAGCTGCTCAGCACCGGACTACAGGTATGCCGCTCCATTCATCGCATCGCTGCCGTATTGCTGATCTTGATCACCATTCCCTTCGCCCTCGCCATGCTGGTTAAACTCAGACATTGGCAGATGTGGCCGGAACGCTGGGGCATCGGCGCCACCTTGGATGGACTCAAGGAATTGAAGAAAAACTATCTGGATTACGGACATGCCCGCTTCGGTAAGTACAACATCGGTCAGAAGGCGGCCTTCTGGGCCTTTCTGTTCGGCATCATCGCCATCACCCTGTCCGGCTTTATCCTCTGGTTCCGCGCCCTGTTCAGCCAGGGCCTGGTCGATGCCATGCGCATCACCCATGACATCGCGTTCGTGGTGGTAGTGCTGACCCTGGTAATGCACATCTATTTCGCCATATTTCCACGCAATCGTTACGGGCTCGATGCCATGTTTGGCAACGGACTGATGGATGAGCACACCGTGCGTGAACACCACGAATTGTGGTATGAAAAGATCAAGGGTGATCGCCAGACCTTTGAGTAAAAAAACCGAGGCCCGGGCGACCCTGTACCGGCTGCTCGGGGTCGCCTTTCAATATCCTGCCGATCTGGACTGGAAGTTGTTCTCCAACAGCTTCCAGTCCCTGCTTGCCGAAGCCGCCGGGGAACTAGATCTGGATTTCTCCGGGGAGCTAGAAGCACTCGATAGGATCTGGCCGCATGAACTCGACGATCGATTTCTGCATGAACACACCGAGTTGTTCATCAACTCCTCTCATGGCGTCATCTTCCCGCTGAACGAGTCGGTCTACTTTGGACATGACCGACTGGTTAATACCGAGCGTACCCTAGCCGTGCGCAATGCCTATTTGAAAGCCGGGCTAGATCCTACTAAGCACACCGATCACCTGCTACCTGACCATCTCTCACTGGAGCTGGAGTTCATGGCCCTGTGCCTGCTAAAAGGCTACGATATAGAGGCATTCTTCAATACCCATATTTATAGTTGGCAACCCAGTCTCATGGGTAAGATTACCGCGTCTGAATATTCAGGGTTTTATATCCAAATGGCCAACATCCTCGGCCGGTTCCTCGAGGCTGAATATCTGGCGACTAATGGAGCAATTGGTAAAACCTAGTTTGGATACAAATTGACGGGAATAGTGCTTAAAAATTGAAGACCGCAGGTAGGATAGGGAAGAAGATTAATTCAGGGAATTTATAAAGATTAAAGCTATTTTGAGATTACCATCCAAGTTTATATTTTAACAACATGGCTCGGTCACTATCGGTCACCTCCCTAACGACTAATGCCAATGTCTTACTCTCATTGAGATTAAGGTGACCACCTTTTACAAGGAATCCAACCGTTGCACCGGTAATTGCCACGGCCTGTTTAGGAATTCCCATGGAAACGAGCCCACCCTCCACATAATTTCTCGCGGCTCTTTGTATAATCCGCTGATTATGACGTACCGCTTTGCCATATTTTCGTGGGGCCATCTGGACGTTCACATCCTGCCAGCGAGCGGTTTGAAAGACACCTAGACTCGGCAATTCAGCCCCGTTATCCTCAGCTAATACCGGGGCGGTAAATATGAAAAAAACGGCTAGTATCCTAATTGCTACGCCAAACATGGCTCATCTCCATATGACCCGGAATAATCAATATCTGACCTTTCCACTTAGCCTATAGAATAGGCCGATCATCGGAAATTTCAAGCTCTAATAGGGTGTGCAGCCGGGGAGGCTTACGTATCTGAGACATCTGTCACGATTAGAACGCATAGGCCTGTCTAGCGATCTGACAACCGGCATCGGGTGGATCGATTTACCCCCGGTAAAGCACCTCTTTTCTATCATTTCTTAGGGTGTAATCTGGTCGACGGGAGGAAGTGGCTCGGCGATTGACCCGCATTACCGGCGGGAGCCGCCGTCGACACCTCTTCCTCCTGTCCTAACAAAGGAATGGCTCAATAATTTGACAATTATTGAGCCATTCCTAAACCAGCTTTTACCCAATAGCCGCCAATACCGCATTAAAGGTTGCGCTCGGCCGCATGGCCTTTCCTGTCTTTTCCTTATCCGGGAAATAGTAACCACCTATATCAACAGATTGTCCTTGGGCCGCCATCAACTCATTAACAATCTTGGCCTCATTTTCTGCGAACTCCTGTGCCAATTTTGAAAAACGTGCTTGAAGATCCGTATCCTTGGTCTGCTCAGCCATTGCTTGAGCCCAGTATAGGGCAAGATAAAAATGGCTGCCTCGATTGTCTAACTCATTAACTACTCGCGAGGGTGATTTTCTATTTTCCAAAAACTTGGTATTTGCCTGACCCAGGGTCTGCGCAAAAAGTTGGGCTTTTTCGTTGTTAGTTGAACTGCCTAGATGTTCCAATGATTCTGCAAAGGCTAAAAATTCTCCAAGAGAATCCCATCTTAAATGCCCTTCCTCAACAAACTGTTGGACATGCTTAGGCGCCGAACCACCCGCACCTGTCTCAAACAGCCCGCCACCATTCATAAGCGGGACGATTGACAACATTTTCGCGCTGGTACCCAACTCAAGAATTGGAAATAGGTCTGTTAGATAATCACGCAAGACATTACCAGTCGCGGCAATGGTGTCTTTACCCTCTCTAACTCGATCCAACGAGAAACGTGTGGCAGCTGCTGGACTCATGATTTGGATCTCCAAGCCAGCCGTATCATGATCCGGCAAATACTGATTTACTTTTTCGATGAGCTGCGCATCGTGCGCCCTATTTTTATCCAACCAGAAAACCACGGGAAATCCGGTCGCTTTTGCCCTATTGACGGCCAGCTTCACCCAATCCTGGATGGGCGCATCCTTGACCTGACACATGCGAAAGACATCACCTTCTTCTACGGGCTGATTGAGCAGGGTTTCTCCTGAACCGTCAACTACGCGGATCGTTCCGCTTCCGGGGGATTGAAAAGTCTTGTCATGAGATCCGTATTCCTCTGCTTTTTTCGCCATAAGGCCCACATTTTGAACCGTTCCCATGGTCGCGGGATCAAAGGCTCCATGCTTTATACAATTATCGATGGTTTCCTGGTAGACACCGGCGTAACTCCTGTCAGGGATCAATGCCTTGGTGTCGTGAAGCTTGCCGTCAGGACCCCACATTTGCCCTGAGGAACGAATCATAGCAGGCATGGACGCGTCGATAATCACGTCACTTGACACGTGTAGATTGGTAATCCCTTTATCTGAGTTAACCACCGCCAGCTCAGGGCGTTTCTCATAACAGGCCTGGATGTCCGCTTCGATTTCTGATCGTTGAGTTTCCGGCAAGGTCGCAACTCTTGTGTAAAGATCACCAAGACCCATGTTGGCACTGATGCCGAGCTCTGCAAATGCAGACGCATATTTCTCAAATACGTCTTTAAAATAGACAGCAACGGCATGACCAAAAAAGATGGGGTCCGAGACCTTCATCATGGTGGCTTTGAGGTGCAAAGACAGCAACAGACCACGATCTTTCGCGTCTTGCATCTGCTCCTCATAAAATTCACTCAAGGCTGCGCTGCTCATCACCGCCGCGTCGATAACTTCTCCAGCCTCAAGGGCCAACTCCTCTTTGAGAACAGTAACCTTTCCGTCCTTACTAACAAACTCAATATTTACCTCTCCGGCCTCAGCCATGGTCGTAGATTTTTCACTACCGCAATAATCCCCGCTACTCATGGCCACCACATGCGTCTTTGAATCCGTGCTCCATGCCCCCATTCTGTGCGGATTCTTTTTGGCAAATTCCTTAACCGCCGTTGCCGCTCTTCGATCAGAGTTTCCTTCTCTCAATACAGGGTTTACGGCACTCCCTAGGTTCTTGGCATATCTGGCTTTAATCTCTTTCTCTGCTTCGTTTTGCGGATCATCGGGATAGTCCGGGACATCATAGCTATTATCTTGCAGCTCTTTGATCGCGGCCTTCAATTGTGGGACCGAAGCGCTAATGTTAGGCAGTTTGATGATATTGGCCTCGGGTGTCTTAGCGAGCGCACCCAATTCGGCCAGATCATCAGCTTGTTTTTGACTATCGTTTAGATTTTCAGAAAAGTTGGCGATAATTCTGCCGGCCAGAGAGATATCCTTCGTCTCAACGGAAACACCAGATCCCTTTAAGAATGTTTGGATGATGGGGAGTAAAGAGTACGTTGCTAAAGCGGGGGCTTCATCCACCTTAGTCCACAGAATATTTGCTGTTTTTTTAGTCATTTCTTCCTCTTAATGGCTCGTTAGTATTATTGGTTTTTTCCTATCCGAGGTCATCGGGCCGAATCGTTCAGATCCCAGATGCGGATCCAGCAGGGATGTAGAAGGCAAAAAACCTTTGTTATATTACCTAGGAGCCTGTCGGACTTAGGACTGATCTACTGCGGAAAAGCCGGATTTGGACAGGTTCCCCGATCCTTTTCGTTAATAGCTCCCGCTATTCGCCTCAAACGATCGAAAAATCTGCCTCAAACCGTCTTTCCCTCGCTACGATCGCCTAAGTCCGACAGACCCCTAGCTCCTGTAAGTGATCCAGGTACTACAGCAAAGTACTGTATAGACCGGAGAGTTGTCAACAGGCCCTAGGGGCCTGTTGAGAAAAGAGAACCTACTGCGGAGAAACGGGTTCGGTCACCCCCCCGTCATAGACATGAAACGCACGACCTGTTCTGGCTTCTCCCGGAACTCGTGCCGCTCGGGCTTGAGCGAGATCGCCTCAATGATTGCCCGTTTCAGTCCCTCATCACTGATTCCCCGACGCAACAATGGGCGCAACTCGAAGCGGTGGTCCTGCCCCAGACAGAGATAGAGCGTGCCGTCTACGGATAATCTCACCCGGTTGCAGGTGGCGCAGAAATGTTGAGAAATGGGCGTGATAAATCCGATGCGCAGATCCGTACCTTTGACCTGCACATAACGTGCTGGCCCCCCGCCGGACATGACCGTGGGGATAAGATCGTACTGGTGTCCAAGGGTTTCCCTCACCTCGCGCAGATCGAGGTACTGCTGCGAAGCCTCGCGTCCGGTGCTGCCCATGGGCATGGTCTCGATCAAGCGCAAGGTGTAACCCTGGGTCACACAGAAGGCCACCATATCCTCGATCTCGTCATCATTTACCCCTTTCATGGCGACCATGTTGATCTTGATGGGAGCAAACCCCACGGCCTTGGCGGCCCTCAGACCATCAAGCACCTTATCCAATCTGCCATTTTGAGTAATCGCCCTGAAGCGCCCGGGCCTTAGCGAGTCCAGGCTGACGTTGATACGCCTCACCCCGGCTCGTTTGAGCGCCTCGGCATGACGAGTAAGCTGCGAGGCATTGGTACTCAGGGAAAGATCCTCAATCCCGGGGAGCCGAGACAGGCGTGCCGCAAGATCGGCTAGATTTCGGCGCACCAGCGGTTCACCGCCAGTCAGTCTGATACGGCTCACCCCCAAGGCGCCAAACGCCTTGATCACCCGCTCGATCTCATCGAAACTCAGCCAGTGCTCAGGTTCGGCAAAGCCCTTGAAGGTCTTTGGCATGCAATAGGAACATCGGAAATCGCATCGGTCGGTCACCGAAAGTCGCACATACTCGATGGATCTGTTAAACGGATCGATGAGCTTGGCCATTGATCGAATCTCCTCCCGAAGTCTTTATCGGGGAATTGCTACTGTTATTGCTTGTTTCGGACAAACACCGACACACAACCCGCAACCGGTACAAATCTCTGCATCAATCGATGGGCGGTTGTGGGCATCCAACGTTATCGCCCGCCAGGTGCAAGAGAATCTACAGCTCATGCATACCACACCAGACCACGCCAGGCAAGCCGCGACATCCAATGCCGCAGTGCCAATCCTGACTTGGGTATCCGCCAACCCCTCCAGCTCCATCGGACAGGCCTCCAGACAGGCCTGGCAGAAAGTGCACCCCCCCTGCTCGAAACTCAGATAGGGTGTACCTGCCAGCCCATGCTCTGATCCGTGAAGTCGGATGATGTCCATCTCACAAGCCTGCACGCAGGGGTGTTCACAGGCGGTGCAAATCTCCTGGCGCAAACTGCCCACGTGCCATGGAGGCGCTGGGCCGCGTGCCTTGGTATTGCATTCGAATCCCTCGCGTCCCTGACGGGTCAGAAAGCCACCCCTCAAAAAATGCCGCCGGGCCGAATCCATCTTCTATACTCATTCATCATGAGTACATGTATAGGTCATTTGCCCGAAGATCCAGAGGTATTCTCCACCAACGGAGCCACATCGGCCTGGGGGGTATGACATTGGGTACACACGAAACGAGAACCGATCATCTTTTTGGTCACTTTCTCAGGGGCCCGTCGCAGATCGGTATAATGGCTGCGCGGCATGGGAGTGGGCACGCCCTTGGTCTGCTGACCGATGAGATCGGGTTTGTCATGACAGGCCATGCATTGATTACTTTCGGCAGTCACTGGAAGAAAGGCATCGATGCTGTGAGGGATCTGAGGCGGGGCTCCGGCATAGGCCAACGGCAGTGCCTCGCCCGAGCCCGGGGGCGATGTGCTGTAATTAAAGGGTTCGGGCGAGGGTGTCTCAAATACACTGGTCTTATCCAGACCCAAGCTCGAGTCTTCTATGGCCCCACCCCCTGCGGATACACAACTGATGGCTACCAGTGCCAGGGTGCTGATGCCCAATAAATAGATCGTTTTCATGCTGCTCTCCTCTGGTTTTGTTCGGATGGATTGTTACGATTATGCGTATCAATGAGTGCTCGCCAGTCGAAACTCAGCGTGCCTTCAGGACAGACGGTGATACAACGCCCACAGTTGCTGCACTCTCCCGAGCCGATCATTCCAACGGTGGCCGCCCGTTTGAGATTGAGCACCTGCGGTTCGGGGCAGACCTTGACGCATTCGACACAATGGGTGCAGGTCGGCGCATCAAATCGCACCCTCAATGGTGCGAAACGGCCCAACAAGGCATAGAACGCCCCCAAAGGACACAAATGACCGCACCAACCGTGTCTCAGTACCAGCAAATCGAATAGAAATACCCCCAGCACCGCCATCCACCCTAAACCCGCGCCAAAGATGAGTTCGCGGTGCAACATGCTAATCGGACTGACCCACTCGAAGGCCGCTACCCCGGTGATGGCCGAAAGCAGCAACGCCAGAACCAGGACCGTGTAACGAATGTTTCGGGTCAGGCGAAACATGTCCCTGATATCCAGCCTGCTACGCAACCACGCGGCCAGATCGGTGACCATATTGATCGGGCAGACCCAGGAACACCACACCCGCCCCCCCAGCAAGGCATAGAAAACCAGGATGATAGCGGCCCCGATCAAGATCTCGGAGTTCACCAGATGCCGGGTCAGAAGGATTTGCAGCGTTGCAAAAGGGTCCGCCAGGGGCACGATCCCCAGCAGTTCCGAGGCACTTAGATTGCCCACCAGCAACGCCCTGCCCGCGACCTCCCAACCCCAGTGTATAGTACCTAGAAACAGCAACAATACCGTAAGTTGGGTGATGCGGCGAAGAATAATATAGCGCCACACAGCGAGTTTGCCTCGCCAGGTTTTGGGCATGATGAAGGGCCGAACCGGACGACCGTTCGGGCCCAGCCCATACTTGACGGCGCCGCGGCTCACAATCCGCCCTCGTTCAAATAATCCAGGCCCATGGCCGGCGCGCCAGGCCTCGCCCGGTCTTCAGGGGCCGCTGAACCCGGCTTGAAATCCTGGGTCACGGGAGTATCTACGGTCCAACCCAGACGATAATGGCTGCCGATCCTTCCCTGTACCAGGGTCGCTGGCACGACCCTGATCGCGGCCTCATCCGTGGGGCAGGCCTGTTCACATACCCCACACCCGGTACAATGATCGCTGTTGACGAGAGGCACAAACATCGCGTGCTTGCTGAGTTTGCGCGGATTATGCTCAACGGTGATGGCCTGGTCCGTCAGGGGACATACCCGGTGACAAATCTCGCAGCGCAGTCCCTGCCAGGACAGACAATTCTCGATGTCGATGACCGCCAGCCCCATACGGGCCCCATCGATATCCTCCAATGCAGGATTCAGTGCCCCGGTAGGACAGGCGTTCTTACAGGGGATCTCGGGGCACATGTAACAGGGGATCTCCCGGGCGGTGAAATAGGGGGTACCGATAGGCACGGTTTCGCCGGCGGTGGCCAGGCTCAGGATATCATAGGGGCAGGCCCGCACGCACAAACCACATTTGATGCACTTGGCATAGAAATCCTGTTCATCACTAGCCCCAGGAGGACGCAGGGCATTGGGCTTGGCCTGGACCTGCTGCTGTAATAGATAGGCCCAGATCAGCCCACCGGTAGCCGCCAGGGCGGCCCCCTGCCCCACTCGCGTCAGGAACTCACGACGTGTGGTCTTGGGTTTGCTCATTGTACCTTCCGCCAAACCATGCCGCCGAGGAGAGGCTCCTGGCGACATGTGAAACAAGCGCCACTAGGAGCCTGTCGAATTTAGGACAAATCTACTGCGGAAAAGCCGAGTTTGGCCAAATTTCCCGATCCTTTTCGTTAAATAGCTAAGGCTATTCGCCTTAAACGATCGAAAAATCTGCCTCAAACCGTCTTTCCCTCGCTACGATCGCCTAAATCCGACAGGCTCCTAGGCCTTATAGATCTTTACCGCACATTTCTTGAAGTCCGTTTCCTTCGACATCGGACAGGTGATATCCGGCAGTACCTTGTTGATAAACACCGCCTCGTCGAAGAAGGGCACGAAAACATAACCCTTAGGCGTCCGGTCTCTGCCTTGAGTCTCGACCACGGCCTTGACCT
>JBDLIZ010000100.1:0-12479 GCA_039714615.1 Pseudomonadota bacterium
GCCATAATACAATCATCCTCGGTGACGACCGTTATGCTGGTGAGTTTCGTTTCCGTGGGTTTGATGAGTTTCGCCAGGACCATCCCCGCGATTTTAGGCGCCGATGTGGGGACTACGATAACGGCCCAGATCGTTGCATTCAAGATCACTCATTTGGCACCCTATATCTGTATCGGGGGATTTTCCCTGTTTTTCAATCAGCGCACCCGGGAGATAGGCGAGGTGTTGTTCGGGCTTGGATTGATACTGTTCGGCATGGGACTCATGGGGGGAGCGATGAAGCCCCTGCGCAGCTACGAGCCCTTCATGCAGTTGATGATCCAGATGGATAGTGTCTACATCGGTATCCTGGTCGGTGCTGGATTTACCGCCTTGGTGCAGTCGAGTTCGGCAACCATGGGGGTGGTGATCGCCCTGGCTTCACAGGGCCTGATCAGTCTGGAAATGGGTATCGCTCTCGCCCTGGGCGCCAATATCGGTACCTGTGTCACGGCCGGACTTGCCTCGATCGGCAAGTCCAGAGCGGCGGTTCGGGTTGCTATGGCGCATACGTTTATCAAGATTCTCGGGGTCCTCATCATACTGCCTTTCATCTCCCTGTTGACTGAGTTTGTGGTCATGATTTCGCCTCAGGCAGGGATCGGCGCCTCGGCTGCCATGGCCGAGGTGTTGCCAAGGCAGGTGGCCAATGCGCACACCGTATTCAACATCTGTCTGGCGCTGCTGTTCCTGCCCTTTACCGATTGGATCGCGCATACGATCGTGAAGTTGTTGCCTGAGCGTCAACAGGATGAAACCGGACTCATTAAACCCCTAGAGCTTCCTGAGGCATTGATCCGGACTTCGCCGGCGATGGCTATTGAGGCCGTTCGGCGCGAGATCTGCCGGATTGGTAGATTGGTGGAAGAGGGGATGCAGAGGGATATTGGTGAAGCCATGGTGCAGGGGGATGAGCAGAAACTGCATGTCATCGCCGAACGCGATCATGAGATAAACCGACTATACCGAAACGTGGTCTCTATTATCCCTAGAATTTGCCAGGAAAAACTCTCTCCTGAAGAGTCCAAGCAGATCGGACTGCTCTGGGAACTGGCTGATCTGGTGGAAATCACGGGGGATTCCATCAAGGAATTGGCCCAGTCGCGCAGGCACCGTATCTTCAAGCTCTATCAGGTCAGTGATGAAACCAAGAACAGGGTTATCGAATTTGAAAACTCCGTAACCTCGATGTTGAGCAAGGCACTGTCGACCATTGAAGAGCTTGGGCAGGATCAGGCGCGTTCAATCAGCCTGGCGCATGAGGTGCTGGCGATGAAGAAAGAAATAAACCAGCTTGCGGATGATTTTAAACAATATCTGCAGGAAAAACGGCTCATTGAGGAACGTGAAGCCGATGGCCATCTGAGTCAGGAACGGGTACGCCTCTATGCCGTGGAGACGGATTTGGTGGCTAGAATGAGAGGCAGCGCTAATTTTGCAAGAAAGATTGCCAAGGCGGTTATCGATACCTCAGCCGATGAACATATTAAGACTGGTGAACTGGTAGGCGAGACGCGGTGGGCGACAGGCCATAACGGTTAACGGTTGAAAAACCGGGGACCGATCAGAATGATCGGTCCCAAAAATCGTAAACCGTATGGTACTAATCGGAGTCAGTGCTTTGTGTTGGTCTGCCGGCATCGGTATTTTTCCCAGATTCATTGCGAATAATCACGATTTCTGTTGGGAAATGACAGCTAAAGGTACTGCCTCTGCCGATCTCGCTGGCGATTTTCAGCTCTGAATTGTGATGCTCGAGTACGTATTTAACAATTGCAAGTCCGAGCCCCGTTCCACCTGATTTTCTGGATCGACCCGGATCGACCCGATAGAAACGTTCCGTGAGCCGCGGGATATGGCGAGTCGCAATACCTTCGCCCGTATCGGAAACCGTCAGCTGCGCCCCGCTATCGTTTGAATACCAACGGATATCGATATCGGCCCGGGGGGGGGGTGTGCTTGATCGCATTCAAAATCAGATTGGAAAATGCGCTACGTAGTTCTTCGCTATATCCTCTTAGCCAGACGACGGGATCGGCTGCAAGTGTGATGTTGTGTTCTGAGTCCACGCAGATTATCTTGGCCTCTTTGACTATCGAGGCGAGTAGATAGGAAACGAAAACGGGTGCGGGTTTCTGTGTTTGGTCGATCATCTGCAGGCGGGAGAGGGTTAATAACTCATTGATGATCTCCTGCATACGCAAGGCCTGACCTTGCATCAACTCGATGGAACGCCCCCATCTACGTCTCTCAATGCCTTGCGAGTACTGCATGTTCTCCAGAAACCCGGTGATCACTGTCAGAGGCGTGCGTAGTTCGTGGGAGACATTGGCGACAAAGTCCTGTTGTGTCTGGTTGAGATGGTAGACTTGAGTGATATCTCTGGCTACCAGCAGGTGATGATCGGCATGCTTTCCGAAGCGAGCGATACGCAACGAGAGTATCCTGGCCTTGTTTTCTGGAGAAGGAAATTCGAGTGGTCGATGGTATTTTCCACTGGCAAGATACTCATCCAAGATGGGGTGCTTGATCAACGTTGTCAAAGGTTGTCCCATGGACTTAGGCCAGTAAAGACCTAACATTTTCTGAGCCCGGTGATTACACCATTCAACTTTGCCATGTTCCCCGAGGATGACTACAGCATCGGGAAGGGCGCTGGCGACCTCACGGAATCGCGTGAACTTACCCTTACCCTTACTCTTGCGCTTGCGTATCTGCAATACATAGATCTGCTCATAGATATCTCGCCATAAACCGCTCGGATAGGGGTGTTGGAGTAGATCACGGCTAGCCAGTCGGTGAGCAAGACGCGCTAGATTGAAAACATGCCAGCTCAGGTAGATCAGGAGAGTGGCGACAAAAAGAAGCACCCAAAACTGGTCAATCAGCAGGCTCGCCAGGAAAGTCAATAATGCGATTCCGGAAAAACGCCACAACTCTTTTGTCAAGTTGGGCGCGAGTATCCCGGTCCGCCTTTGGCGTGGTATGACGGTATGTAACTTAATGCCCCGCACGGATCACCGGTCTATATGCGGAGTGTGATTAAAATTGAAGTAAACCATGGTTTCATTCGCTGAGACTTGAATAGGCTCTGTCGTTAAAGCGAGGGCTGGTGAACGTACACGTGCTCGTGCACGAAGGGGATGACACATGCTGGATGATGAAAGATTAGATGCTTATCAATGCGCCATGCTAACGAAAATGTATCGATTGACTGAGTAACATCGAGTACGTTCACGTTCACGTTCACGTTCACGTTCACGAGACCAATAGCCCTTTATAGGGGTTTTCCTCAAGCCGCCCGTAATGCGGGTAGTTGGTGACTTCCGTCTTCAGCCCTTTATTTATTTCTTTCTGGTAGAAAAGCGATATCCGGCACTCCTAACAGTTTGAATCAGCTGATCATAGTGATATGGCTCGAGTGCCTTGCGCAGTCGACGGATATGGACATCCACGGTACGCTCCTCCACATAGACGTCCTTACCCCAGATCAGGTCGATAAGTTGGGCGCGGCTGTATACTCGCTCTGGATGACCCATGAAAAAGTGTAAGAAACGAAACTCTGTGGGGCCAAGAGACAGTGAGTCGTCGCCTGCGTTGACCCGGTGGCTGTCAGGATCAAGGGTCAGCTTATCTATTTCCAGGACATTTGCGGTGGGGGGGGATGAGCGGCGCATCACCGCCAGGATTCGGGCAATGAGTTCGCGTGGGGAAAAGGGTTTGGTCACATAGTCGTCCGCTCCCGAATTCAGCCCCAATACCTTGTGGGACTCTTCCGTACGTGCGCTCAGCATTATAATGGGGATGTCGTTGGTGGTGACATCCCGTCTCAGGGATTGGGCAAACTCCAGTCCGGATCGCCCGGGCAGCATCCAGTCCAATAGGATCAGATCGGGTGCATAGGCAGCGATCCTTTGGGCGGCTTCATCGGTATCCGCGGCCTCGTCGCATTCGAATCCTGCGCCAATTAAGGTAAAGCTGATCATTTCGCGAATCGCCGGTTCGTCATCGACCACGAGAATTCTTGCTGGTTTAGTCATTTCGCCGTTAAATTAAACAGAGAGTCTGTAGATGGATGCTACCTGGGTACTAGCCATAGCGTCCCTCGATATAATCTGCCGTCTCCTTTTTGGCGGGGGCGACGAACATGTCATCCGTGGCCGTATGCTCGATGACCTTGCCCATGAGCATGAATATGCATTCCTCGCTGGCGCGACGTGCCTGGGCCATATTATGAGTAACAATCAATATCGAGTATGTTCCGCGCAGCTCCCAAATCAATTCCTCCACGGCTTCGGTACCCTTGGGGTCCAAGGCGGAACAGGGTTCGTCCATTAACAGCATCGTCGGTTTGACCGGAAGCAGGCGGGCGATGCAGAGTTTTTGTTGCTCCTCAAGGGAAAGCTCGGTGGCTTTGCGGTCCAGGTGATCTTTGACCTTATCCCACAACAGAACTTGTCGCAGTGCCTGTTCGGCGATGCCCTGTTTTTCACTGCGGGAGATGCGTTTGCCCTCGGCATGAATATTGTAGCCGAATAGGACATTATCTCGGATCGAGATGGGTAATGGGTTAGGGCGTTGAAAGACCATCCCGATCTGCTTACGCACCTGCACCAGTTCAACCTGCGGATCGTAGATGTTCTTATCCATCACCTCAATGCTTCCTTCGATGCGCACATATCCCAGACGTTCATTGATTCGGTTAACGCTGCGCAGGAAGGTGGACTTGCCACAACCGGAGGGTCCAATCATGGAGGTGATCATGCCCTTTTTGATATTCAGATCGATATCGTACAAGGCCTGAAAGGTACCATACCAGAGGTTTAGCTTATTGGTGCGGATGGCGTAACTATCCGCCAAATTTTCATTGTTAACTGGGCTGATGGCGTTCATATTATTTCCACTTCACAGTTTCTAATATACAGTTGACGGTGAGTATGAGTGGCCTGTACAAATCGTCTTACTCACCATTGTCGGTGAACCGGGTTAACCGAACCTTCCCTCGATGTAATCCTGGGTGCGTTGATCGATGATCTTGCCGGTAAACAGATCTTCTGTTTTGCCGACCTCCACGCAGCTGCCTTCCAGAAAAAAGGCAGTCCGGTCAGCGAGACGTCGGGCCTGTTGTACCAGATTGGTGACCAAGATAATGGTCATGTCTGAGCGCAGTTCCTTGAGCACGTCTTCGATGCGCATGGTGGTCACTGGATCGACCGCAATGGAGAACTCATCGAGCATCAATAACTCCGGGTCCTGAGACAGGGCGCGGGCAATGGTGAGCCGTTGCTGCTGTCCACCGGATAACAGGCTGCCTAGAGAATCCAGGCGATCTTTGACCTCATCCCAAAGCGCCGCACGAGTGAGGCAACGTTCAACGATCACATTGAGTTCCGCCTTTTCTTTAATACCTGAAAGGCGTGGTGACAAGGCGACGTTTTCGTAGACGGTCATCGGTAAACCCACCGGCAGTGGAAATACTACACCGATACGGCTGCGTAACGCATACACATTGCGCCACTTGCGGATGTTGATTCCGTCGAAATGGATCTCTCCCGATACCTGCATGGCCGTGTTGAACATGTCCATTCGGTTCAATGCCTTCAGGAAAGAAGTTTTGCCGGCATTGGCCGGACCGATGATGCCGAAGATCTCATTCTTGCGTATATCCAGGGTTACACCGCTCAGGGCCGGTATGCCGGCATAGCTGATCGATACCCCTTTGACCTCCAGTTTTACGGGCCCGGAAGCCGTCTCGGACCCGGCTTCCGATGTGCCATTCATTGCAACTTGAGTGCTTACCATTTCTTTTTACCTCGCAGATAGACGCGAAAGGCAATGGAAATGCTGTTCATGACCAACACCATTGCGATAAGTACTAGGGCGACCCCAAAAGGTAATGCGTCCGGTACCCCCGGCACCTGGGTGGAAACCACGAACAGATGCAGTGACATGGCCATGGTCTGATCGAAGACGCTCTGCGGCAGGAAAGGACTGAAGAACACCGCCCCGGTGAACATGATGGGGGCCGTCTCTCCGGTGGTGCGCGAGACCTCTAGGATCACCCCGGTGAGTATCCCGCTGACGGCATTGGGCAGCACCACGCGGCGAATGGTCTGCCAGCGGGTGGCTCCCATATTCCAGCAAGCCTCTCGGAAGGCCAAGGGCACCGACTGCAGGGACTCGCGGGTTGCCACGATGACCACCGGCAAGGTCATGATCGCCAACGTCATGGCCGCGGCCATGATACTGGTGCCAAACCCAAAAAAGATGACAAAGGCACCGACCCCAAACAGGGCGTGGACGATGGAAGGTACCCCCGCCAGATTGATGATGGCCAGATTGATCATCCGCGTAAACCAGTTGTCCGGTGCGTACTCGCTGAGATAAATGGCTGCCGATACCCCCAAGGGCACCGATATCAACAAGGCGACCGCGACCAGCCAGACGGTGCCGAGCAGGGCGGGAAAGATGCCCCCTTCGGTCATGCCGTTGGTGGGATCGGTGAACAAGAAATCCATGGAAATCATAGGGCCGCCTTTGGCCACCAAGGTAATCAGTATAACGAGTACCGGCAGGATCAGCAGCAGGGTCATCATCATAAACAGGATTCGAAAAAGGCTTTGAATCCTGTCGTTTCGGGTATTGAGTTCTGTGGATCCAAACATGGGCCTAACTCCTGCGAACGCCGCGCACGATCAAGTCAGCGCTTAGATTGATAATAAAGGTAATGAGAAACAGAAAAATACCGATGGTGAACAATGCCTGATAATGATCAGAGCCGGCGGCTGTTTCACCGAGTTCGGCGGCGATGGTGGCGGTCAGTGCGCGTACCGAATCGAATACGCTGCCGGGAATATTGATGGAGTGGCCGGTGGCCATGAGCACGGCCATGGTTTCACCAAAACCTCGACCCACCCCCAGCAACACGGCACCTAACAAACCATTCTTGGCGGCTGGGAGAACCACCTTGAATATCACTTGCCAGCGGGTGGCGCCCATGGCCTCTGCGGCCTCTCGATAACGGTCTGGAACCGCTTTTAGGGCATCTTCGGCGATCGAGGTCATGATCGGCGCGGCCATCAGCCCCAGAATGACGCCGGCATTGAGCACGTTGAGTCCAATGGGTACGTCAAACAGCTCGATGATCAGTGGATTCATAATGGTCAGGCCGATGAAACCCCAGACCACGGAAGGGATGGCCGCTAGCAACTCGACCAGGATCTTCAAAGCCTCGCGCGTCTTGCCGGTCGCAAATTCACCGATAAAGATCGCCGCGCCCAGCGAAAAAGGGATGGCGACTATCATGGCGAGACCGGTCACGCTGGCGGTTCCGGCGATCAACGCCAGGATCCCGTAAGTGACGTTCCATTCAGAGGTGGGTCTCCAGCGCGGAGAAAAAAGAAATTCTCTCAAATCCAGGGTGTCGACTACGAAACCAAGGCCTTCCTTGGTGATGAAAACGAAAATTCCGATGATGAATATGATGGCGGAGATGCCGCCAATAAAGACGATGAGCTGAACGAGCTTATCGATATACCAGTCCAGGGTTCGCTGATCTGACGGTGCAGCCTTGGCGGAGCGTATTGCTCCGATCTGTCCTGCGGATTGACTCGCCATGACTACATCTCCTTACCACGCAGGGTTTCCATCAGGTCGCGTACCTGCAAGGCGATCTCTCGGTAGAGTTCCTCGAGGCGCTGCTGGGATTGCTCTTCGCTAAGGTCCGTGGCCAATGAACCCACATCCCATTCCAGGGCCGCGGTATGGAATGGAACCTCTTTGATATAGGATTTTACCGGTCCCTGTAGACTCACGACGACGTGGTACTCGGACAATTCCTGGGGTGATAGATCCAGAACCTTTGCCCTGGCGGTGGCAACATCTATTCCATGTTGGTCGAGAAAACGTACTGTTTGGGGATCCAGGGCCTCAGCGGGCTGGCGGCCGGCACTGGAGTACTCGCAAATCTTGGGGAACAGCTTACCCGCGATGGCCTCGGCGATTTGGCTCTGACAGCTGTTGTCCTCATCCAGGAACAGGATCTTGTATGTTTTCGGAGCCTTGGTTTCACCGGTCACCGCAAATATCGTATCCTCACAGATGTTCTTGGCCTGGTCGGCGACCCTGCCGAGCATGCTGAAGACCACGAACAGGCTGAACAGATCCTTGATGTTGCTTTCCTTGCCATCACTTATCAGGTTGGCATAGATGGTATCGAAGGTGCGTTCGACCTGCACGGCCATGGCCTTGGTGGCCCTTGCCTTGTCCGCATTGCCTTCAGTGAAGGCGCTCAGCGTTAGATGCAGGATATTGCGCGCCTCTTCAGCCATCAGTTCAATTTCTCGAACCAAAGAGCCTTTGGGCGGATGAGAAAGTTGCACCGCTTCCCGACAGATGGTGACCGAATAGTCACCGATGCGTTCCAGGGAGATATTGGCCCTCAAGGTCGATGAGATCAGGCGTAAATGGCCGGCGCTGGGGAGGTGCGTAGCTAGAAACGCATTACACAGCTTCTCCGTCTCGCGCATGTGGCGGTTGATGGGTAAATCGCTGAGGATGGTGGTATAGGCCAGGGTATGGTTTCCGGTGACCAGGGCGTGTACCGCGTTTTTCAACGATTCCTGGACATTATTGGCTATTTCTGCCACACGATCTTTTATGCGGGTAAGGTCTTTTTCTAGGCGTTGTTCGTAATGCGTCATTTTATTATGCTCCGTGGGCTTCGCCGTCAATGACCCAGAGGATCGATGTAGGCAAGTTCCGGTTCTGTGCTCTGTGGCTGACACGGTGTTGTTGCGGCTAAGATTATACCTGCCGCGCATGGGATTTCGAGAACTATCCGGATTGCATCGCGTCTTCTGCCCCGGTGGTGTTGTAATGTGTCAGGCTTGGCGTGGTGAAGCCCAAGGTGTGTCATCCGACAGGGAATGATATTCGAAATACTTGGCGGAGGAAAATCTATCTGAGAAGCGCGGTTGATTCCTCCGTTATTATGGTGTACTTCCATGTCTCGGGTGTACCTTGCGTTATTGTGGGTCACCGGCTAGTCGAAGTAGGTCGGGGCCAATCACCCGGATTGACCCCGGATTCTATACCGGACTATTTACAGCTGATGTCATGTACTGGAGCATAACCTTTTTTCTGGATGATGCACTGGCCTTCATCGCTGAGGATCCAGTCGAGGTACTTCTTGATGGCGCCCTTGGGCTCGCCATCGGTGTACATGAACAAGGGGCGGGCGATGGGGTAACTGCGATCACTGGCGGTGGCAACGGAAGGATTCACACAGGTATCGCCTTCCTTCTTGGCGACACAGGCCATCTTGACATGGTCGGTGACATAGGCCAGACCACTGTAACCAATGGCACAGGGGGTCTTCTCTACCAGATCCACCACGTCCTTTGATCCGTGCATGTCACGGGTCCCAAGCTTATAGTCGCGCTTTTTACCTAGCACCGCCTTGCGAAAATAGGCATAGGTACCGGAATTGTTCTGCCGGCTCACCAGCACCATCTGGTTACCTTTACAGCCGGGTACCTTGAGTTTTAATTGTGACCAATTGTTGGTCTTGCCGCCTTCGCCATAAATATCGGCCAACTGGGCGAGGCTGATGGATTTCATGGGATTATCATGATGAATATATACCGCAAGGGCATCGTAACCGACAATATGTTCCACCGGATTCTGGCCACGCTTTTTGGCCAGCGCGATTTCTTTATCTTTCATCCCTCTGCTGGCATTGGCGATATCCACGGTACCGTTGATAAGTGAGGCGATACCGGTGCCGGAGCCCCCGCCGGTCACGGAGACGGCGACGTCGGGTTCGACCTTGCGGTATTCCTCGGCCCAAGCCTGGGCGACATTGACCAGGGTATCTGAACCTTTGTTCTGGATCAGGGTGCGGGCTCCAACCGAGGTAGAGGTCAAGGCCACGCTGGATATTAAAAGGGTGTTAATCAGAAGTTTCATTTTCATGGGGATATTTCTCCATTAAGTTTAAAAAAATAGGCAGTCCTTTTTCGGCATGCATTCCTCAGAGGGTTGGATGTCGAAAATTGTTATTGTTACTGCTTGTTTAAGCAGGGCTGAGCGGGTGTGGGAACTCGAACCGTTCTACCCCTTCTGTCGTACGACTCGAACGACCACTAGTTATATTTCATAATCGTTACCTGAGTGTGACGGTTGCATGAACTTTTTGTTAAAACTGTCTATTTTTTAATCAATATGGGATTTAATTCTGATTAGCGTCACCGCGCTGAGGTATTAATGGGCTACTCGTTGCTGGGATGCTGGACGGTAACAATCGTCGAATTCAAGCGAAATTGAGATACAATTACTTTGCAGGTAGTGACTTTCAGGCCAGTGTTGTTCTTTATTTTCTAGGGGAGGAAAAATGGCGGTACGCATCGGAATAAATGGTTTTGGGCGCATGGGGCGGTTGGGTCTTCGAGTCGCATGGGATGATCCCGAGCTCGATTTTGTACATATCAACGAAATCGCGGGCGATGTGGCTTGTGCGGCACATTTACTCAAGTTCGATTCCATCCATGGCCGTTTTGCAGCCGAGGTTCATGCTGAAACGAATGCCGTTGTTATCGACGGTAAGCGCATTGGATTCAGCGGCTTTGATACCCCACAGGAGGTGGATTGGGCCGCTTTGGGGACAGATCTGGTCATCGAATGTTCAGGCCGGTTTAAAACGGCGGCGGCCTTACAGTGCTATTTCGATCAGGGCGTACGGAAAGTGGTCGTATCGGCGCCAGTCAAACATGAGGCGCTCAATATCGTGATGGGTATCAATGACGATCTTTACGATCCTCAACGCCATCATATTGTGACCGCGTCCTCTTGTACGACCAACTGCCTGGCCCCCGTGGTCAAGGTGATCCATGAAGAGCTGGGTATTCGTCATGGAAGCATGACCACCATCCACGACATCACCAATACCCAGACCATTATCGATAAGGGACATAAGGATCTGCGGCGAGCCCGGGCTTGCGGCGAATCGTTGATCCCCACGACCACGGGTTCCGCCAAGGCCATCACCCAGATCTTCCCGGAACTCACCGGTAAGCTGAACGGGCTGGCGGTGCGGGTGCCCTTGCTCAATGCCTCACTGACCGATTGTGTGTTCGAGGTGATGCGCGAGACCTCGGCCGAGGAGGTGAATGCCCTGATGAAAACAGCCGCCGAGGGTCCTTTAGAGGGGATTTTGGGTTTTGAGTCCTTACCCCTGGTCTCTTGTGACTATAAAGACGATATTCGTTCCTCCATCGTCGACGGTCCTTCTACCATGGTCATCGACGGGACTCAGGTCAAGATATTAGCCTGGTATGACAACGAGATAGGCTACGCGAACCGGTTAATGGACCTGGTACGAAAGGTTGGAAGTAGTTTGCAGTAAAAACTAGCGCTAGGTCCCTAGGGATCTGCGAGGAAGATTAAGCACATGATCGATGAGTCACAAAAGAGTACGGGGCTGCGTAACTATCTTGTGGTGACGGCTTCATATTGGGCCTTTACCATCACTGATGGCGCCATTCGCATGCTGGTGGTGCTCTATTTTCATGATCTGGGCTACGATCCCCTGGATATCGCCTTTCTATTTTTGTTCTATGAATTCTTCGGTGTGGTGACCAACTTGGTCGGCGGGTGGATCGGTTCGCGCCTGGGCTTGAATACGACCATGTACGCCGGTTTGGGATTACAAGTGATTGCACTCGGTATGCTGGCGGTCGATCCGATCTGGCTTACGGTGCCCTATGTGATGGTTGCGCAGGCCCTGTCGGGCATCGCCAAGGATCTCAATAAGATGAGTGCCAAGGCCAGTGTCAAGCTGATGGTGCCCAAGGATGCTCATTCTACGCTGTTCAAATGGGTTGCGGTATTGACAGGATCAAAGAACTCTCTTAAAGGCGCGGGTTTTTTTGTTGGCTCTTTGTTGCTCGCCACAGTGGGTTTTCGGATGGCCTTGATTCTTATGGCCAGCGCTCTGTTCATCGTTCTTATCGTAACGGCATCGCTATTACCGGGGGATCTGGGTAAATCTAAGGCCAAGGCGAAGTTTACCCAGGTCTTTTCTAAGACTCGCGAAATCAATTGGTTATCCGCAGCGCGTTTCTTTTTGTTCGGATCCCGCGATGTATGGTTTGTGGTGGGACTGCCGGTGTTCCTATCCGCCCAGTTAGGATGGAGTTACACTCAGGTGGGTGGGTATCTGGCACTGTGGATCATCGCTTATGGTTTGGTGCAGGCCACCGCACCGCAGCTGTTGAGAAAAACCTACCCCCTGCATGGGCCGGACGGGCGTACGGCACGTCTTTGGGTGTTCGTTCTGGCGGCGGTGCCGCTGGGTATTGCACTGGCGCTCGGTGAGGGTTTGGATCCGGCCCTTTCAGTGATTATCGGTCTGGCGATCTTTGGTATCGTATTCGCCATCA
>JBDLIZ010000101.1:0-12361 GCA_039714615.1 Pseudomonadota bacterium
TTCAAGCCGAGCGTAATGCGCATCGGTTCAATCGTCAAACCGAGTTATCCGGGATCGACTGTGCGGCGTTGGATGAGTTGTTTAGCCAAGGTGATCCGGAACCGCTAGGGCGTAAGCTGTAGTTCTACGCCGTTTATGGCTTCTGATTCTGCCGATTCAGAGCAGTGCAGACGTGGGCATGTGTAAAGATATACCCCTGGTTTTTGATCGGTCCCGACAAATCCATCAATAAAAAGTAGGAAAATAAAATATTATCAAACAGTTGCAGAACTTTCTTGACTAACAGTTAGAGATAGGAGAGAGTGCGCCTTAACCAATAAACAATAACTGACAAGCGATCAGCTATGAGGCGCACTCCCAAGCTCTATAATGCCCTAATTCAACTCTTACAGCGGTAATCATGCGACTGGGATACAGTAACCACAGTTGTCAAACCAGCCGCGTGCATCTTTTTCAGAAACGTCAGTTAGGGCATTTTTTACACCTCTAACTAAAGATCCAAAAGTTAACTAAAGATCCAAAAGTCTTTGCTCCGATACTGCGCAAGGCTTCTTTTACTTTGGAAAAGCAATTTTCAATTGGAGAAAAATCAGGTGAATAGGGTGGTAAATATTGTAATGTAGCCCCCGCATCGTTGATGAGTTCTTCAATACCATTGACCTTGTGAGTATTTACATTATCCATTAACACGGTATTGCCAGGCTGCAACACCGGAACTAAGATTGTCTCAATAAATCCCTTAAATATTTCGCCATCGACGGAACCAGGTATGAGCAAGGCCGCCATCACACCTTGCAAGCTTAAGACCGCGATAAGAGATAATTTTTCGGGATGTGTCGGTTTAGCCCCAGGCGCGCGTTGACCCGCTTCCGCTCGTGCATGGTTTCGTGTCATATTGAGATGAATTCCAGATTCATCAATAAAAACAAAGTGTTCTTGGTCCATATCGGGCATGGCGTCTTTAAACTCTTTGCGTTTTTTCTGTACTTCAGGTTTGCGATCACGATCAATGGCATGGAAGGTTTTCTTTTTGCGCGTGATATTGAGCTTTTTTAATGCCCGAGAGATGGCCGAGACACTGATTTCAAGGCCTGTTTTCTGAACAAACAGATCTCGTAGTTCTGCCAAAGTGGCATCGTTATGTTGCTGCACAAGTTTACGCAGAACTTTCAATCCTTGGTCGTCAATCGTGGCTGGATATCCGCCTGCATGGACCTTGGGGTCGACAGAACCGGTCTCTTGATATCGTACCCAGAGCGACCATACAAAATGCAGGCTTACTGAAAATCGTTTTGCAATAGCGCGGAAAGAACCTTCACCATTTTTATAGGCATCAACAATTTATTGGCGCAAATCGGTCGAGTAGGCTTTCATCTTCGTGCTTCTCACAAAATTCTTTCTATGTAATAGATGGGTGCATATTGTATCCCTACAGGTTGGTGACCGCTGTAAAGGCATGAAAAGCTGAAGATCAAGTTTCACCAGGTCCCCAAAGTGAATATGAAGTTAGGCGATAATCTGCGACCAATTTGGAATGGTCATCATCCATTTTCTGGTGGTGTTCTTTATCGCCAAGTACAGAAGTTTGAGGAGTACATTTTCGTTTGTGGGGGATACGGAGGTCTTGTCCGATGGCGACTAAGAAGAAGTGCTTGGAATGGAAGGAAACTAAAGACTAACTTTATTTTGTTGAAATCGCTGTTTTTTGCTATGCTTATAGCGTTGATTTTCTTGGAAATATGACAACCCTGATGGAGAAACCGATGGCCACCAGACAGGAAGAAGCCCTGAAGATTCTCAAAGGCATCACCAGCGACGATACGGTGGAAGTGACGCATCTTGAGGGCGGGATTACCGTGATTAAGGTCATTCCGCAGAGGAAGGCGGAAGAGAAGAACAAATGGGCGCGCTTTGCCGATGATATGCACGAGGAAAGCCCGCTCAAGGGACAATCCGAACTGGTAACCACACGTGTCCGAGAATTCCGCGACGGCTTTTCCTTTGAAGGGGAATGAAACCTTATCTTGTTGACATCAATATCATCTCCTATCTCGCGGACACCGAATCCCCATTCCATGAAAATGTCCGGAGACGGTTTAAGATGCTCCATGAGGACGATGTCGTCACGCTGTCGATCCTCGGCCTCTACGAACTCCAATACGGCATATCGAAAGCGGGGGAAGCGGATATTTCCCCAGGTATTCTGAAAACCAAGAAAAAGGTGTGTGCCTCGCTTCCCGTGGTGCCCTTGAGTATGGAGGGTGCGGAGATCTTCGGGGAAGTAAAGACAAGATACCAAAAGGCGTTCCGGTTACAAAAAAACGCCCTCGCCCTCGCCCGCGATACGGCCGATCTGCTGATCGCAAGTTCGGCTATAGAAACCGGAGCCATCATGGTGAGTCACGATCAGATCTTCCGAAAGATCGCACAAATACAGCCGGATTTTGAAGTGGAAGACTGGGCAGTATAAATACCTTATTTCGAACCAAAGAATCCTATGACCGATCAGAAAACAATATCGGCTACTGGACGGGAAGAGATTCCTGCGAGAAAGAAAAATATCTCCCCGGCGCACAGCGCTGAAGAGCGCCGTTACATTATCCGGGAGTATAAAAAACATTTCTCCAGCAAGGATAACGAAGACTCGGAGGCATGGGTACGGCTCATCCGGGAATCGAGGACCTATTACGAAGATGGCGAAAATTGCTATAGTGTTTAAGAAAAACACATTGGCATGCAAAAACTACGCAGCTTGATCGATTTTGTAGTACATACCGAAAAGCGCAAGCACCTCTTTTTAAAGTGGACCCATCTGTCAAGACAGTTTTCTTGAAAAATAAGATATAAAGATCCTGTTGTTGTAATCCAATAAATCTGTCGTGGGTAAGCTTGTGGGCGGCCTGTGTGGCAACTTGTGGGCAACTTGTGGGCAACTCGTAGAGTTGTCCATCAGGTTGTCCACAGGGCCGTCCATCAGCTTATCCACACACTTTTTTCGCAAAATTAATAAATTATAATTGGTGTTCACTCAGGCCGCCTCAGATAACCTCTCTGCTGCACCCCAATAGACTTCCGCCGGGGTTTTATCGTCCAGGCTCTGGTGAGGCCGTTCATTATTGTAGAAGGTAAAATATCGCCTCAGCCCTTCAATGAGCTCGGCGACACTCAGATACTCCTTGAGATAGATCTCCTCATATTTCACCGAGCGCCATAGCCGCTCGACCATGATGTTGTCCATAGCCCGGCCCTTGCCGTCCATGCTGATGGTGATATCGTGGTCCTTGAGTACCCCGAGGTTGGTCTATGCTATAAACACGAGACATGACTTGACCCAGTCTTTTTTCGAGGGTATCGGCAAACCTGAGGTCCTGAAAGAGAATCTGGCTGGTTTCTGGTCACGACGCATCGATGAGAGCTATCATCTGGTCTATACAGTCGGCATGGACTGTTTGACTATTATTTCTTGTGGGTAGCATTATCGATAGAGGGGGACAAAGGGTGCCCAAAAGGGATAGGGGAAAGGCGTTAGTTATTCTGTTAGTTTTATGTCACCTGAATTCAAGTAATAAGTGCATAACCCATTAAGTTTTTGATATTCACACCCGTGAGTTCCTCAAAAGCCTCATAAGGTGTTTTGAAACCCAGGCATTTCCTGGGTCTGCTGTTGAGTTTGTCAACCGCCTCAAAAACCTGTTTCATGGAGACCTCAACCAGCTCCATGGTCTTTGGGAAATATTGGCGTAGCAAGCCATTGGCATTCTCATTCTGCCCCCGCTCCCATGAATGGTAGGGCCTAGCAAAATAGGTATCACACCCAAGGGCTTTAGCCATCGATTCATGCAAGGTGAATTCCTTTCCATTGTCGAAGGTTATGGTCTTGACGAATGACTTGATCGGTTGCAACAGAGCGATGGCCGCCTGCAATACATTCTGAGCTTTTTTGCTTTGCAATGGCGCGGCTAGGCGCAGTTTCGACTTTCTGTCATCCAGTGTCATGATCGCTCCCTTGTGGTTCTTGCCGATGATGGTATCCGCCTCCCAATCACCGACACGTTGGCGCTGGTTGGCCTCTTGCGGGCGTTGCTCAATGTCCACCCGGTTGGGGATTCCAGTACGGTTGTGGGCTGATCCATAGCGTTTGCGGTAGGTCTTGTTTTGGTGGCGCAGGTGTTTATAAAGTGTCCCACCAGCCCGCTTGTCTGCCAGGATGTACTGGTAAATGGTTTCGTGATGGAGCTTGACAATGCCCTCTTTTTCCAACCTGCCAGCGATCTGTTCAGGACTCCAATCTTGCTTAACATAGCCATTGATGAGCGGTTTGATTTCATCTGTAAGCTTGACGACCTTGGGCTTGTTTTTATGGCGTTGTTCTGCCAGACGATTGGCCTGTTGGTGCCGGTATCCCCTGTGGCCTGTATTGCGGCCCACCTCCCGTGAGAGGGTGCTTTGAGAACGTCCCAGCGCCTTTGCAATGTCGTTCATGGAGGTGCCCGCTTTGCGCTCAATTTCGATATAATGTCTTTCGGCAAGACTTAGGTGTACATAGCTCATTGGTAGCCTCTGTAAATAGCTTGGTAACTGTTTACTTAGCGCCTAAGTCTTGTCTTACCTTAAAGGCGCATTGCTTTCAGTTACTCACAGAGGTTATGCACTTATGATACGAATTCAGGTCAGATGAAACGAGATTTACACTGTACTATCCACTACCTACTTTATATGTGATCGGGGTTTTAACAAGCAAGGATATTATTGGACCTCGGGGCGAAGTATATAATATAGACCTGACCCTGCGGGCTTCGCGCTGCGGGCTTCGCGGTGATTGCCAGGATGCTCGCTCATCTCGGTTTGCCCACCAGGGCGCCGCCGAAATCTCCGGCACGGTTTTTCGATCACTTCGCAACTGTCTGATCCCCCATCTACACTCCAAAAATCCGGTTCAGCTCCCGAGCCGGCAATCCCCTATGGCCGACATGCGCTTGATGCTTAAAAAATTGTCATATTCAGTGTTATGCACGGCACTCCAAAGAGCAAAATCACCTGATTTCAGACCAATGCTCTGTGTATTTGATGATCCCACGATATATCGATACTTTCTTGCTCGACGAAAAAGGGCGTTTAGAATACCTAGTCTCTCTTTGATCAAGTACCGGTGACCATTCATCAAATTCAGACCAAGCAATCTCTTCCTCTTCCCTAATGAGTAATGTCTAATTTCGATCTTCAATTGACCTTTATTCTCTCTATTCTCGCTACAAAGGCTTAGCTTGACTTTTTGAATCAGTATTTTGACGGAACATTATTATGACAGCGCATACGTCCGAGTTTAAAAGTAGTTTCAGAACTTTCACGTCACCTGTAAATTTTTGCCCCGATATCTTTGTGCCTCGTGAGGAGGTACCCGCCGCGGTTCTTGCTAAGGAAGCGACAACTTCAGGCTGGGACAGTGTCAATTGCATCAAAATTGAAATTGTTAACGATGTACTAAAAAAGTCGAAATCATACCCAGAATACCTCAAAATTTCCATGGATGCGGAAACGGGTTGGGAGATCGACGCAAAGTTCGGTCCATGGCAAATAGCGCCGGGTGGGACAGGTGCAATCCTGATGATGAAGCTTCCTTTGACTTCCTCCAAAATGACATACGGGGTCGGAGAGCTTGATATCAGAAATGGCTACGCGCTAATCTCTATCAAACTGCGCTACATTCCCCAAGCATCTGTCAAAGGCGCAACCGCAACCGAAAACTCCTTAACAATTGAAGACCTGATCGCAGACGCGCAAGCTCGATCGCCCGACGACCCGGCTGTGACTATCCAGAAAATTAACTATGGGTCCGCAAATCCAACGGAAGAACAAGCGGCTCTTTACCACGCGTCTTTCGCGTATCTTTTGAACCAGAATCTGGCTGCGTTTCAACATGTGTTTGCAGTGGTAAACCTCAACCAGGCGGCAGCTAAAGAAGAGTTTCAATGGTTAAAGCCCACTTATACGAGCTATGCCTACTTTCAGGGCATGGACGTGGCAGGCAGCTATTTTGCCATCCTCAATCAAGTCAGTGGTCACAGCCCGGAGGGTTTAACGAACCAGGTCTCGTCATCAGCAATTCCATCGGGTGCCAATGCGTCAATCTTACTGTCCAATCGTTTGTTTTTGGAACGCATGGTTTTGCCAGGTCTGACGCGAGCCTTCACTAATGCCGCTTCGGGTGATTTCACCATTCCAACCACAAATGATGTCATTGAATGCAACTCAGAAGTTGATTTGGATCCAGTGAAAGTTGCAGCGACGAACTATACACCAAAAATGAACTATTTCCGGTTACAAATTGTTGGTGATGAGGTGCAAATCCATACAAAAGTATCCATTCACATCTCACCCGGCATCGATGCCTATATCAACTCAACATACTACTACGTGTTAGGTCTGGTCGACAAACCCGACGGCAGCCAGACTCTGGATTTTGAACAATCAAGTGCTCCCGATATCACCAGTTGGCACGAAGTTGCATCCTGGGTGACTTATACGGAATTGGTTGTTGCGTTAATCGGTGCAGTGATTGGTGCGGTTGTTGGTGAGTCCATTAAAGAGGTCACCAAAAAAATCATTGTAGTCGTCATTATTACAGTTGTGGCAGGCGTATTGGCTGCCATCCCGGCGATGATCGCAGATATTGCGGCCAATGGCGCAGCAGAGGCCCTGCCGCCAATTGGTCCGATGATTGATGATGCGCAAAGCCCGGTAAATTGGCCGGAATCCTCGGGGTTTGAACTGTTAACGGCTGAGCTAAATGGCTCCCTTCAATTTGGTGGGCTTTTGGAACAACCACCCAGTTCCTAACAAATTATTTGTCGAATCTATTTCAGGGGATTTTATGATGAGCCATGTCAAAACGCTAAACTACCCACAAACATTTCGAAAAACAATCCTTCCGGATGTAAGCAAGATCCAGCCGTCGATATTCGTCCCCCGGCATGAATTGGCCCCGGAAGTATTAGCAGCTGAAGCCAATACTCAAGGGTGGGATACCGCAAGCGCGGTTAGGTTAACCCAAGTGAATGCTGCATTGACAAAATCAGACGTGTCACCCAAGTCTTTTAGCTACGAAGTGTCAAAAGATTGGACGGCAAACGGAGATTTCGGGCCATGGACAATGAGCCGTGGTGGATCCGGTTCAATCGTTTTCCTAAAAGTACCAATCACCAAAGCATCGATGACAGCATCTTCCAAAAAGCTAGACATCGTTGACGGTTACGTGACCATCCAGGTCAAATTGAATTATTTGCCGCAACCTGAAGGTAAAGATGCCGACAAAGGTGTTCCCAATGACCTCGTCACCGATTTCAAGGAGCGATCACCAGAAGACCCGGCTGTTGTAATCCAGAATATAAATTACGGTAGCGCAACCCCTCCTCCAGATTTACAGGCCCTGTTCTATTTTATCATCGACCTTTGGTTCAACGACAACCTTAAACTATTCAACTATGTTTTTGCCGTCGTTTCCTTAAATCAGGTGTCAAAGTCCAAGCAGTTTGATTGGCTCAAGCCGACCTATACTAGTTATGCATATTATGATGGAGACAAAGACACACCGAGTGAGGATGAGGGGTACTTCGGCGTCTTGAATATGACCAATGGTAAGGCACCCTCCGGTCTAGCCAATCAATTGCCGGCATCCGCGATCCCGCCAGATCAGGGTGCGGCCCTGCTGATTGGCAATAATCTGTTTTTGGAAAATATGATTTTGCCGGCGGTACAAGGCGCGTTTCCAGATGCGAGCGCTTCAGATTTTACAATAACCAACGATTTTTCCTCGGTAGAGCTGAAACAGCCGCTGGACATCGATCAGGTTAAAGTTGGCCTGATTTGGTATCAGCCCACTGTGACCAGCATGATATTGCAGATTGTGGGAGATGAAATTCAAACCCGCATGTCGGTTCATGTCCCGATCAGTCCCGGGATCGACAGCTATGTGACAATGGAGACCTGGAACCGTCTGGAACTTGTGACCAAACCTGACGGAACCCAGACCATTGGCTGGGTGGAATCGCGTGAGCCGATTAAAAACAGCTACTACACTAAATCTGTTGGTGTAATCGTCACGGAAGTTATTGTCGCAATCATAGGCGCTGTTGCTGTGGGTGTTGCAGGCAAACTGCTTACCGGCATCGTTCGTGTCGTAGTTATCATTATTATTGGCATCATTGCAGGTCTTGCAGCGGCTACGCCTACATTGATCGCAGAGACAATCTCTAAAGGTGCAGCAAATGCCCTTCCGCCCATCAACGTGATGCTGACTGAGTTCACCGATCCAATAGAGTGGCCGGATGCAACTGGTTTTATTTTGTCTTCAGTACAGTTGAATGGTTCGCTTCAACTCAGCGGCAACTTCGAAATTGGAACGGTCTCATGAAGACCTCCGGTTGGGATACTGTTTTTGTAGTCAATGAAGCGCGGTTGAACAAATTATTGGAGACCCACGCGGATCAGGTAACACTGGATTTCGATGTTGAAATTCCAGGCATAGAGGGCGCGCGAGCTATTGGTAAATTTGCGCCGTGGCAAATCGCGCAGGGTGGTTCAAATGATATAATTCATCTCAGATTAGAAATTGCATCCGGAACACTAACTACGGGGTCCGAAAATATTGATCTCTCTGGAGTAACGCTGGTCATCGCAACCTATTTGGACTGGCTCAGCATCGACAACCAGAAAGAACAACTTCAATTTGACTACAATAGATTGGGCGAGGGTGGTAACCCACCCGACAGAGGTGAACTATCCGTTGTCAAACTTCTCGATCCCAACGGTGTTTTATCTCCACAAGAAAATGCTTTGGTTTCGTTCTCTTTGGGCACATTTTTGGTTGAAAACGCCGATCAAGTCCGTTTCGTTTTCGCAACGGTAAACCTGATTGCACCTAAGACTAATTCCTGGCTTACCCCGGTTAAAAATGCCTATGGGTATTTTCACCGAGAAGGTCTCGATGCAGGATTTTTGGCAATCTTTAGCGTGACCACTGATCGTGACATCTCAAGCTTGCAGCGAACCGTAGACCCTGCTGCAATACCTGTGACTACAGATGCTTCTTATGTGATTTCTGGCGAGCTTTTTCTTAACAACGTAATTGCACCGGGATTGGCAAAGTCTTTCAGTACAGATATCAGTGCATTTTACTACGATGCAGCGGCAGGTTTGCTGCGCAACACACGCAAGCTCGCGGCAAAAGCAGTGAAGTCAGGAGCGATTTGGTATTACCCAGTTGTTGATCAGTTGGAAGTTCGCAGCGCCGAAAATGCCTTAACAACATACGCTAAGGGCAATGCCGATATGTATGCAGGTATTTGGCTGAATTTCACTGTGAGCTCTCGTAATGTGGCTCAATACTCGGCGAGTGATGGATCGTTGAATTTTTTAACTGATCCGGCGCCAAAGGAATCGCACAACGCGGATATTCCTTGGTGGTTTTTTCTAGCTGGCCCAATTGTAATCGCCATAACGGCAATCGTCGTTAAAGTAATATCCGACGATATTGCAAAAGACATTGCTGATGAAAACAAAGAACGCCTTGCGCTTGGCAAGCATCCGCCATCTTCCATTTTGGTGGGCGCCAACGACGCGATCAACGTCACCAGCATTACTGTAAACGATGCATTATTGGTCAGTGGTAATATTTAGGATTTGTGGATCTTGACTATTGTCCCGGCAGTCACTATCACGGTCCCGTCGTGCTGATTACAGACGCGCATTGCTACTGTGTGACCGACATTTTTACGGTGGGATTCAAAGATCATCAGATTGGCCACATTCTTGGTGTTGACGGGAATACAGGGGCAGGTGGGGCGAATGTCTGGACCCACGACCTGTTAAAGAAGCTGCAATAAGCTGGAACACACACATTTTAGATCGGTTCCCGATTTTGCCACGAGAGATAATTGATACCTACTGACAGAAAGGTGAGTAAATTTACCCAAAAAACAAGTAACTAAAGGGGCCAGGCTCGATTAATTTATGGCAGATGGGCTCAAATCGGCAATTCGCCCAAGGACACATGGGGTCACAGGGACGCATGGGTTCAGGTCTATTTTTTAGACTCCACCTCAGGAGGAAAAAACGGGATCAAGACTTTCCTCGTGACTACAGCATAGGTACCACCCCTCTTTGGAAAACACCTAACCCTCTGCCGAACTCGCCCTAAACTGCCCTAGCCTCCTCCAGGCCCTGGTTAGCCCCTTTCGCAGATCCTGCTCTATCGCATACAAACAAGGTAGAAGTATCAAGGAGATAACGGTGCCGAACAGGATTCCCCAGGCCATGGCCATCACCATCGGTGTGATGAAGGGGTTGGAGCCGGCGATCCCATAGGCGGTGGGAAACAGGGCTGCTACGGTGGTAGCCGAGGTGATTACGATGGGACGTAGTCGATTTCCTGCCCCTAGACTGATCTGTGCGTCGCTCAAGGCCGTTGGGTTATTCTTACGGTTACGGTTCAGGGTATGCACCATAACGAGAGAGTCGTTGACCAGTACCCCTACCAGCCCCAACACACCAATAAGCGCGATGAGGCTCAACGGGAGTCCCTGAATGATAAAACCGACGATCACTCCGGCCAGTCCGAAGGGGATGGTCAGCATGATGAGAAACGGTTGCGTAATAGAATTGAACAACAACACCAGCAGGAAAAAGACCGCCAGTGCACAGACCACAAATGCCATGCCGATATTGCCTAACGATTCTCGCTGCTGTTCGAGTTCTCCCCCGTACCATAGGCGCAACCGCGGGTAGCGTTTCAACCATTGCCGTTGCTCGATTCATTGGGCGATATCCTGGTTGATCTGCTCTACCGAGACAAGCGCGCGATCGATATCGGCGTAGATGGTCAGGGTGCGCTGGCCGAAATAGTGTTTGATGGCCGCCTCGCCCGGGCGTATTTCAAAATCAGCGATATCTCGCAGAAATACCGACAAGCCCTGGGAATTGATCAACACCAGACTTTGCAGGGTCTGCATCTTGCCTTTGGCTTGAGCAATGAACTGCAGCCGATATCGAATGCGTTCGTCCACGGTCTGCAACTCATCCACGAGCGAACCATCGAAGGCCAGACGCACTGATTGGGTAACATCGGCCACCGTGAGACCGCGGCCGGCCAGTTTCTCGTGATCAAGCCCCAGCTCGACAATATCCTTACCCCGCTTATAACTGGTCCAAACTTCGGTTACACCGGGATATTCACCCAGATAATCCACCACGGCATCGGCCAGATCGAAACGAACCACATCGTTGCCAATGATCTCCAGCTCCACGGGTTTGCCGGCCACGGGAGTATCCTTTAACGGTTCCACGATAATACTGCTGAATCCCTCCAGGATATTTATCTGTTCGCGAAGTGCGGCGATCAATTCATTGGAGTTCGTCTCCCTCTCGCCTTGGGGCCGCATATACAGAGTGAGCAACGCCCACGCCGGGTTGCGCCCTTCGGTTGACCCGTAAGGATCGGTATCATGATGTCCGATGCGTGCGGTGATTTTCAGCAGGTCCTGCTCCAACACTTTAGAGCGGACCAGTTGATCCAGTTCCAGAACCTTGCGGGTGGTGTACTCGAACGAAGCCCCTTCGGGCAGTTCCACCTTGAAGTTTACTGTGTCGATGTCCACCTCGGGGTAGAGATTAAACCGTAATGTCGCGGCCCCGAAGACCAGGATCGCAACATAACCGGTGACAAACACCGCGGTGGTTAAATAGCGGCGTTGACCGTGGCCAGCACCTGACCGGGGTGAACGGTCTCGCCCGGGTCGATCAAGCGACGTTCCACTAAACCGCTCACTGGGCTGGATAGCTCAGTCTCCGCCAGCTCCCTCTTAGCCAGACGCAGGCCGGCCAGGGTATCCTCGTACTGGGCCGCCGCACGACGCATGGCCACCTCGGCCGTTTCCAGCAGCTCCTGTGACAATACACCGCTTTTCGCCAGATCGCGTCGCCGTTCAAGGTTGTGCCGGGCCTCATCCAGGGCGGCCTTGGCATCATTGACTGTCGTCTGCGCCTGCTCAAGACGCAACGCCCGCTTGCGACTATCCAGTACGATCAACGCCTGCCCCTGTTTCACTTCCTGTCCCTCGTGGAACCCTACCTCTTTGACCTGGGCGGAGAAATCGACGCTGATATCTACATTTTCCGCTGCCTTGATGATCCCATACACCTCGATGGACTCCTGCCACCGTTGCGGGACCAGGGTCAGGGTACGAACCTCCGCGACCCTGGATGGTCGAGCCGACATTCCGCACATCCTTCAGCCGTTTCCGGAATATAGCCCTTCATAGCGCTCTCCCAGCAACTTCAGCAAAGCCGCATGGTATTGGTTCAAATT
>JBDLIZ010000102.1:0-12350 GCA_039714615.1 Pseudomonadota bacterium
CACGTTCGAGTCAAAGGTTTCGACCTGGTCCGACCGGGTGGGTTTCGATGGAGCAGGCCATCCTGGGGTACGATCGCCGACGATGACCCGAGCCGTCTATCGATGCACCGCCTGCGGTAACCGGACCCGTTTCGACGTGTACGAGTCGCTACGGCGCCGGCAGTTCGTCCACTTCACGCTCGGTGGCGATTCCGCTGTACACCAGGCGGAGCAGCAGCATCGCGGGCAATAGATCGTCCACACTGACCATGGCCATCACGTCATCGCCGCCTGCGTAGAGCAATTTCCCCTTGAAAAGATCCTCCACGACATGCCGCGCCAGGTTCAGTGAAAACGCGTTGAGCGACTCGGAGATCGCCGCGTGCCGGGCGGGAGATGCGTGGCGTTTTTCAATCAGATACTGCTTGAGACTTTTGTCCTCGAATCGATCGACGGCGTTTTTCACGGAAGAATGCCAGATGTCTCCGTAGGCGAGCTGATACTCGTTTTCGTTGCCCGCCAGCCACGCACCCATCCTGTCGCCGTCCATGAGTATGAACGCATAGTAAGCCTCGGGCTTGCTCTGGTCTGGGCTCAAGGCCTTTTTGATGAGAGTCTCGACATCCTTCCTCTTGCGCCTTGCCTCTGCCTCTTCTCCAGCTCCCCTCGCAGACGCCTCATTGTCCCGTTTTTTGTCCAACAGGGTCGGGACAAGGCGCACGAATCTCCGTGTCATATCGTCGGCAGAACGCAGATTTTTCATCATGTCGCGCGGCAACACGGCGGCATCCAGTCCTTCTATTTCTTTTTCTATTTCTTTAATGGCATCCTTCTGATCTTGGGTCTTCTCTTCCTGTTCGAGAAATCGATCCAAAGAGGTCGCAAGCGCCATGGTGTGTGTCGAAACGACGTAACGTCGGATATCGAGGCCGTCAAATTGGTTTTTTTTCAACAGGTCTACAAAACGGTTTGGCCACACGCGTTTCATCATGCCGAGGGTCGAAAGATGCTCCCCCTTTCTCGCCCAGGCGGGCTTATTCTCTGAAACGCGGGCCCACAGGGTCGCCTTACGCTGCCCCGGCCGGAGGTCCAGATGTGCTCTATCCAGCGCCAGCCATTCCGCCTCCCCCGTCAGCGTGTCCCGGTAACCGGACTGCTCCAGCTGGGTAAAAGGCCGGACGGCCTTGGCGGCCGCCGCAACACGCTCAAGCATGTCATATACGGCCGGGTAGAGCACGCCGGGATTGGGATCAAAAAAGCGCGCCCCCTGCACATCAATGGCGGAACTCAACAGGCCCCATGCGGTCGTACCGAAATAACTGGGTTTGGTTTCAGTCCTATCTTTGCCCTTCCCCCCGTCGCCAGGTGGATAGAACTTATGCAGGGTCTTCAAAAGACGAGTCTCGCCGTCAGAGGCCTTTTCATTTCGGCCGCACATCCAGGGCACGGAGGCCCAATGGACCTCCGGAAACTCGCTCAACTGTCTTTTGAGTTGCTCGAAGCAGTAGGCATTGGGATCTACAGGTTGATTTGCGGCATCCAGCACCATCTCGAGCATCGCCCGAGCCTCACTCTTTACCCACTCACGCACGGACTTCGTGATCTTTTCCCCGAGTTCCCCGGCCCGTGCAGCGGGGATCAAGGCCACAAAGCGGTTGGGCAGCGCCGCCGAGAATAATGAATTATTGTCAGTCGCCCCTTCAAGCCATTCGCACTTCGCGTCCTCAAACAGCTCGAGAGGCATACCACAGTCTTGGTGTAGCCACAGATCCACCAGCGGTACGCCACGCAACTGAGGAAAAAGCACGCAGTCCGGTCCCAGTTCCTCGCAGATCACCTTCAGACCCTCCCAGGCGATGCAGGAGAGTAGATGCGAGCCCGCCCACAGGTCCGAGGTGGAGCGCGCCTGGGCGATGAACCCTTGCACGGGACCGAAACTGACCGCGAGTAGGGCCGGCATCTGTTGCGGATCGGCGAGAAAAACGGTAGCAAACGCGGACGAGAGATCCAAATGGCTCCAGATCGTATGGTCCGGTATCCTCGTGTCGGCCGGCAGCAAACCCCACAGGGCACCGATCTCCCCGGAAGGAGTCTCCGGACCGAAGCGCCAGAAAGCCAGAGACGTGTTGCGCCAATCGGTCTCGCCGTTGGAGGTCTGTATCAGACCATCGAAGTGATCGAGGCTGACTGCCTTGATGTGCTCGGGTTGAATATCCCTGAAAACTTCACGTTTGACAAAACGGGTCCCGGAAAGGGGATGGATGAGTTCCGGTTGATGGGCGAAATTCACCTGGGCCCAACCGACGAAGCGTTTTTCAGGATCTTGCGGAAACTGTGGTCGATCCGCCGCAGCCGCCCAGTGATCAGCCTTCTTGACGAGCGTTCCCAGCCCAGCCGGAATTTTGCCGGAGTTAAAGATCTTGTTCCGAAGCTTCAGCACAGTGCCGCCTTCGTGACCCGCGGGATCGCGCAACAGAACGAGTGCTTTCTCGGCTGGATCGTGGGTCCAGGCGGCGAGCTTGGCTTGCCAGAGTCTATCGCTCATTGGATTGAACCTTCTATGCGATCGATACTCGTCATTCCATCCAGAACCTTATGTATTTCTTGCCAAATACGAGCCTGATTATCTCTAACCCATCGCCGATCTTGCTCGTCAAGCAATATCAACAAACGCTCCGGAACAGCACATGGAACATGAGTGATTAACCCAGCATGCCCTTCTGCCGTTTGCATGACCTTGAATCTGATTTGTGATGCCAAACGTTCTTTACTACCCCACCTCGGATTATCATTTTTTGTCACCGGATATCCGAGTATATGCGTTGCTTTTATCATTCTGCCTGAACCCAACCCCTTAACTTCCATACGCATATCTTTTCTCACCTGGCCGAGCGTATTCACGACTGTCTGCCAAGACGGTGAGATATCGGTTTTCCAGAGTAGCGGTTTGGTATCCCGGCCGATTGCGTGAGGCCAATCCAATTCAAAACACGGCTCAAAAGGCCGCGTAAAAGCGCCAATTTCATTTGCATCCAGCTCAAGTGCTTCATCCAGTTGGAGAGAGCCCCAACCATTACGGCTACGGCTACCTATCGCACCAAAAACATTGATAAGCGTTAGCGTATCATGCATTTCCTGCTGGCATTCCTCAGGGAACATAATGGATAGAACCGCCTTCTCTCGTGCACCGATCGCTGGAGGATTTGTTAAGTACGGTTGTGGTTTATTCTTGGGTTTGCTTTTAGGGCTTACAGGACCGTAACCCAGGTAAACATCGGCAGGAACAGATTGTTTCCCGTCAGAGACTTGACCGATACCGGATCTATCCCAATGCGCAAGACCTCCAGATGCCCAAGGGTTCAGCCTGAGCAGGACACGGCTGCGCATTGCCCATTTACCTTGGTCATTTGTTTTTTCCAGCCACGCGTGACCGAAAAGCCGTCCTTCATGCTTTCTAATCTCAGTATGCAAACTGTTCGGTGAGACATTTTTCTCAAGGAGTTCCTTTGCCTTCACAACCCGCCACCACTGCCGCAGCAATGCCTTGAATGAAGGGGTGCGCCATTGCGCCTTCTGCTCGGCATTGCCGAGAAATGCGGGCGTAACGAATCGAATCGTGTATTCAAGCTTTTTCATGGTATCTGACTGCCTGTGCCCTTATTTTGAGGCTATCCTGTAATATAATCACTCATCCGACAAGCCTGTCGGCCCGGAAAATCTGATCGCACCCTTGGCCAGGGCGAGACCGAACCGCGTTCCTGGTCGCTGTCCCTTCGCGGTGATGAGATAGGGTTTGGCCAGCTGTTCGCCCAGGCCTGCGCGCAGCGCCGCGTTGGTCTTGGCCTTGCGCTGCTCGAACCATTCCTCGTTGACGCCATCCTTGAGCGCCGTCTCCACGCGCTCGTAGTCCCCGGACCATTTGCCCACGATGTCTGCATACTCGGCCAGATATTCCTCCCGGATACCCTCTGATGTCCAGCGGACCGGGTGCCGGGCGTTCATGCGCCGCCTCGCCATCCAACTGTAGAAGGCGAGGTCGGCGGGGGCGAGACACACGGTCTCTTCGCCGGCAACGATGCGTCGATTGCGCGCATCGATGAGCAGACTGGGAGGCTCCAGGGCACGTTGCGCCGCCATTACCGTGTCGCTGAAACTGGCCCGGCCTTCCAACAATCGCTTGGGCAGGCCGTCTCGCAACCTTACGAAGGGGATCTCGGCGAGCGTCACGCGCGCGTTCTGCGTGTCGAGCGGCCGGCTGTCGGGGCCTTGGGTGAAGATCACCCGGCTGTAGGGCGTGGGGTAGTAGAAATCCGGATGGGACTCGAAGGGCGCGCTCACCAGCACGTGTGAGAGGCGGTCCTGGACACGGCCATAGAGCGACAAGGCGTAGCCGGCGAAAAACCCCATGGTCTTGCGCCCGCCGGCGATGGAGACGTGCACGGCGCTATTCGGGTCAGAGGTGAACTCGCGCACCTGTTCGGTGATGGTATCCGCGGCGGCCTCATTGTCCCGCGGGGAGCGTATGTCCTCCAGAGGGCTGTTTTCCGCACCGCTCAGTATATGAATATCATCGGGGTCGAACTTGATTCCGCTCAGAGCGTAATCGTGGCATAAGCGCTGGAACCAGCCGGTCTGCTGGTGCAGCAGGGTCAGTTGAGCGCGCTCGGCCCCCTCGCCGGTGGTCAACAGATGGATTTCGCTCGGCATGAACGGCGGATCGTTTTCGACCGCCACCGCATACAGGGTCTCGGTGACGACCTGGGGGGAGAGACCGGTGACGGCCAGTAGGATACGGCGGCAATAGCGATCAGGGGCCTTTGCTTGCATGTACTGTTTGTTACCCAGGTATCGTTTGACGGAGGTTCGCTTTCATAATGAGGGCACCGTGTCTTCCCTGACTTTCCCTGGCCTAGAAGCCTGTCAGGCTCCTGGAATCCGCGCCTTGCGCGCGGTGTCCCTGCCAATCCCTGAAGCTTACCGGCCCTGGCGCACCATGGCCGTTATTATCTGCGCATTAACCGTGATCGGGGCGGACCGGCAAGCTTGCCGCAATCAATCGTTCCACGTTCCTCTGCTGCAGATCATTACGTGTTCTCCTGATCAGGGGTACCCCTGATCGTATAACGTCCCAAGCCCATGCTGGTGCCCTTGCCCGCATGGGTCCACTGACCCAGCCAAAGATAAGGCCAGAACGGCTCCAGGCCCACGCCCTCCAGTTCGATATGGCCCAATAACCCGCCCATCTGCATTTCGGTATGTTGGCGTGACGAATAGCGGGTCCACTCTTTCCAGCGTAATTCCTTATGGACAATCTCCACGCTGCGCGAAGCCTGCGAAAGTCCCGCAAAGTCAGCCTCCAGTTTATGATGCGCATGGAAATACATGAGCATTGAGATGCGCCGCAGCAGATTGCGGTACAGGTCGTGAAACTCAAATGACTCTGGGGTGACGAGGTGGCCTTCTCGCTTGAGTCGCAATGGAGCGCAAAAATCCAGCAATACTGTTTCCGGACAATCGGGCACCTCCGGTACGCTGGGATCTTGTGCCTCAAGCCGTCCCTGCAGCCGCCAGATCGTATGCCATTGTTCGATGCCGGCGCGATCTCGGCGCTGCATCCACGCGGCGAGTTCGAAGCGGCCTTTTCCGCGACCGATACCACGTTCACCCGCCATCCGGAAAGCGTGGATGACATAGGGCAAGTAGGCATTCGAACGGCCGAATAGCATAACATCCAGTTCAATGGCAGCACCTGGATCCGAGCATCTCGCTGTTGACGGGGTGGGAGAAATCAGGAACGGATGGGGAACGCTGTTATAGAGGCGCATGCGTTCGGTATCCGCTGGCGGGGATGTTTCGAAGATGTAAGGGTAGGCGCAACTGCGATAGAGCAGGCAGGGTGAGCAATCCCGCTCCCGGGTAACACATACGGTGCGTTTAAGCGCGTGCCCAAAAATGCCTCGCCAGGCCGAGCCAGCGTACTCAGGCAGGTATAGCGGGTCCAGCACAACGATTTTACACCGATAGCACCCAACCGGTAGCTGAAGCAGAGTAGTTGACAATAATGCCACGATCCACCCTATGTCGAATTATATTTATATCGCTAAAAATAGGCATGTTAAGGCCCTGAACATCAACATAGTTCAACACATTTGTCATGGCAAGAAAATGTCGGCAAGCTTACCGTCCTCCCTCTGAGAGCAACTATTAACCGCTCAACACGGATACGATCTAAAGCACGGCTACTTCATCTTTCCAGTTAGCCACCGCGACAACAGGATGATTCCGTCGAGCCCGCTCCACAATCCGCTCCAGCTTTTCCGCGACCGGATCTTCGATCCAGTCGGTTCCGCACAGGTCGCAAACCTGCGCCGGCACTTCGCGCACGACCACCACCCCAAAGCCGAGATCAACGGTAAATGTCGTCGTCCCGGGCTGTTCGTGACCACCGTGACAAACGGGGCACCGATTCTCACTTGAGTTCATATTTTCCTCCGAGTGCTGTCCCATGATTGATTCAGTATAACTTTTAAACCCTAAATCACTCGACGACAAATTCACCCGTGCGCAAAAAACTGCAGGCGGCCTTGGCAACCCTGGACGATAGCAACATTCCCATATGACTGTGGGGGACGGTGAGATGGGCGTCAAGCACAGACGAACGGGTCTCGGACAATGCAACAGTGCCGTCGTTAGGTCGTTCAAGCCCACCGAACAGTAGGGCACCCGATCCGATGGACCGACTCCCGGCGATCATGCCCAGTTCCCTGCCCCCCTTCCAAGGTGGCACATCTCCCAGTAACCCTCGTCGAACACTCTTACCCAGTAAGGGTCGGGTCAGAGGAATGCCGTAGAGTCGCCTGGCCAGGGAACTGCCATTGAGTGGGGTGCCTAGCAGAAGGATACGACCTGGTCTTTGCATCGGATCCCGTTCGAACAGATGCAGAACCACGATCCCGCCGAGGCTATGGGCCACCAGATGGATGATGTCGGCCTCGATCGTGCTAAGAAACGCGGCCAAGCGCAAGGCATTACGTTGCGGAGAGTACCCTACGCTGTGATAACGAAACTGATGGCAGGTATAATCACAAGCCTCTAAACGGCGCCGCAGAACAACCATCTCCCAACCTGGCATCCAGATACCATGAACCAGTACGACCGCTTCACGCATCGCTGTGAGAATCAGAATTTACATAGCAAGTTTTCTGGTACAGTTCGGGCACCCACTGCACTATCGCGTCCCTGTTCGTATAAGAACTCACTCGGGCAATCGCAATCTCCCTAGAGCACCATAGAAAGGCATCGTGCTCTGCTTCATCGACAGCAATCTCCCTACTCGAGGGAAGACACAGATGAAACACATGCTCCAGGTTTCTGGTCACGCCGGGGGCATAGCGGTGACGCCAGAGTGGATAGATCTCGAAGCTGTGGGATTGTTGACAGTTGACGATCCCCTCTGCAGGCAATCCAGTTTCCTCTTCTAACTCACGTCTCGCGGCCTGCAGTGGCTGTTCTCCCCATTCCAGGCTGCCGGTCACCGATTGCCAGAAACCCATCGGTTGCAAACGCCGCAGTACAAGGACCTCGCAGGCGATGGTATAGACTACGATCAATACCGATTCTGGACGTTTATAGGGAAATCTCGTCATGGGGATAAGCCTGACCGATGGATATTCAAAATAGCATAGCACAACCCCCGCATCTCCGGCATGATCACGCCGCCAGCACACCAAATGTCGACAAGTAGGGGAAAAACCTGGTTTGATATGCTGAAATTTGATCACAGGCAGGTTATGTTAAGGAGAAATCCACTCCATGGGTAAGAGACTACCCCGGAATAAATAAAGACAAACTCAGAGGGCATTTGTGGACCCATGTATTCCTTCAGAACCAAGCATTGGAAAACGGCGTTAACCCTCGGCCTGAGCCTATTGCTGCTCGCCTGTGCGGCTCAACAACCAAAATCTTCGTCTGAAGAGATCCCCGCACCAGACCCGCAGGCCAATGTCAGGGAGGCCATGCAATATCTGAAACAGGATAACCCTGAACGTGCACTCAATAAGGTGTTACTCGCGCTCAAGGAAGATCCCGAAAATGTCAAGGCCTATAATGTGGCCGGTCTAGTCTACGAGAAATACGGGCAACCTAATCTGGCGGGAAAATATTTCCGACGGGCGATAGAACTGGCACCGCAATCGGCAAGCGTGCGCAACAACTACGGGAAATTTCTCTGTACCCAGCAGGATTTCAAACAGGCCGAGGAGAATTTTCTGATGGCTGCGGCTAGTCAGGATTCCCGTGCAACGGAGGTTGCCTATACGAATGCCGGTCTGTGTGCACTTAGAATTCCCGACTCCGATCGTGCCGCCCAATATTTCCGAGCTGCCTTGGACGCCAACCCGCGCCTAGCCGTTCCCTATTACCAGATGGCCCGAATCAATCTTGAAAAGCAACGCTACCCCCAGGCTCGAAGGAATCTGCAAAGCTATACCCATTACGCTGCCCATACCTCCAAGTCACTGCTGCTGGGCATACGTATCGAACGGGCATTGGGCAATCCTCAGCAAGAACAACAATATGCTCGAATGCTACAAGAGCGATTTCCCGAATCACCAGAGATACGCGAACTCTTGCTGCACGTCCCATAAGCAGTAAGGAATGCGAACGTTATTGCACCTTACGCCTGATATTGATATTCAGCTCGCGCAACTGCTCTTCGGAAACCGCCGCGGGGGCATTGGTGAGAAGACAACTGGCGGTCTGAGTCTTTGGAAACGCCATAACATCGCGTATCGACGGGCTGGCCGTCATCAACATCACCAGGCGATCCAAACCAAAGGCTATGCCCCCATGGGGTGGGCAACCGTAACGCAACGCCCTGAGCAGAAATCCGAACTTGCGCTGCGCCTCTTGTTCATCGATGCCCAACAGTTTGAAAACGGCCTGTTGAGTCTCGGTTTTGTGAATACGCACCGAGCCTCCACCCAGCTCCACGCCGTTCAATGCCATATCATAGGCTCGTGACAGAACGCCGCCAGGATCCTTTGCAAGCGCCTCGATATCGTCTACTGCCGGTGCTGTAAAGGGGTGATGCAAGGCGGACCAACGATATTCTCGGGTATCCCACTCGAACATCGGAAAATCTACGATCCACACCGGCCGCCAACCCGGTTCGAGCAGACCCCGATCATGACCCAGCTTGACCCTCAGGGCACCAAGGGATTCGTTGACGATGCGGGCCTTATCGGCACCGAAAAACACCATATCGCCGCTTTGCGCCTGCGTCTTTTCCATGATCGCCGCAATGACTTCATCGGGCAGGAACTTCAATATCGGCGATTGCAGACCCTCTCTCCCGGCAGCCACGTCATTGCATTTGACATAGGCCAACCCTTTGGCGCCATAGTTACCGACATAACTCGTGTAATCATCGATCTCCTTGCGGCTCAGTGTATTCCCTCCCGGCAGCCGCAGGGCAACGACCCGTCCCTGGGGATCATTCGCCGGACCCGAGAACACCTTGAATTCGACTGTCTTCATGAGCGAGGTGATATCCACCAGCTCCAAGGGAATACGCAGGTCCGGTTTGTCCGACCCGAAACGTTCCATCGCCTCGGCATAGGGCATGCGGGGAAAAGGGTCCGGCAGTTCCGCATCCAGGACGGTCTTGAACAAGTCACGCATCATCGCCTCCATCAGCTGCATGATGGCATCCTCATCCATAAACGAGGTCTCGATATCGAGCTGGGTGAACTCCGGTTGACGATCGGCCCGCAGGTCTTCGTCCCGAAAACAGCGCACGATCTGGTAGTAACGGTCCAGACCACTCATCATCAGTAACTGCTTGAACAACTGGGGCGACTGGGGAAGCGCATAAAACGCACCCGCGTGGTTGCGGCTGGGCACCAGGTAATCACGTGCCCCTTCCGGGGTGGCCTTGGTCAACATCGGGGTCTCGATATCCAGAAAATTATTATTGTCGAGAAATCCTCGCAACGTCCTGGTCACCAGGGTCCGTGTCCGCAGGCGGCTCTGCATGGCCGGACGGCGCAGATCAATATATCGGTAACGCAGACGATTATCTTCGTGGACGTCCTCGTCATCGAGTTGAAAAGGCGGGGTTTCAGAGGTATTCAATACCTCGAGCTGCTGGCCCAGCACCTCGACCTTGCCGGTCTTGAGATCGGGATTTACGGTACCCTCCGGACGATATCGGACCCGACCCTTGATTCGCAGTACGAACTCATTACGGATCTGCTCGGCAAGGGCAAAAACCTCCCGGTCATCCGGGTCAAAAACAACCTGTACCAGGCCATCGCAGTCGCGCAAATCTACGAATATGACCCCACCGTGATCCCGTCGTCGGTTTACCCAGCCACACAACGCCACCTCCTGATTAAGCAGGGATTCATCAACGACTCCACAATAATGACTGCGCATAAACTAAAACCTCAAAATAGAACCACCAAGCCTTAACCCGGATAATTCATGAAATATCCGGGTTAGGAAGAACCTGACCTTGCCGAACTGCTCTTTGATGTGGTTTTATTTGTATTAGTAGAAGACTTGGCTGAACCCGAGGAGTTAGGAGCATTGGATTTACTGGAGTCCTTTGAACCATTATCGGTGAGGTTGCGCCGCCCGGATTTTTTAAAATCGGTTTCATACCAACCCGAACCGCTGAGCCGAAATCCAGCGGCGGACACCAGCTTTTTAAGCGCCGGTTCAGCGCAGGAAGGACAGTCCCGCAGTTTTTCGTCACTGAATTTCTGAATTACCTCGTGACGATACCCGCAGGCCTCACACTCATATTCATATATGGGCATCTTGACTACTCTCTTCGAAGATCACTAATCGTACCCCTATATTGGGGTAAAATGACCATATACCAACCCACTATAAATAGAATTTATAAATTTCTAATTGAATTAGCCTATGAGTTCACCAACCATCTTAATCAGCGGATGCTCCAGCGGGATTGGCTATAGTGCCGCCAAAGTCCTAAAAAAACGAGGCTACCGGGTATTTGCGGGGGCGCGAAAAGACGCTGATGTAGAACGATTGAGCGCACTGGGACTTGAGGGCCTGCCGCTCGACTTGGATGACTCCGAATCCATCAATGCCGCGGTGGATGAGGTTCTGAACCGAACTAATGGCAAGCTATATGCCCTGTTCAATAACGGGGCCTACGGACAGCCCGGTGCGGTGGAAGATTTGCGCCGTGAGGTGCTACGCGCACAACTGGAAACCAATCTGCTCGGCTGGCTGGAGTTGACTAATCGCTTGATACCAGTGATGCGCGCCCAGGGCCAGGGTCGCATCATCCAGAATAGCTCGATGCTCGGCCTGGTGGCACTGCCCTTGCGGGGCGCATATAACTGCAGCAAATTTGCACTGGAAGGACTGACAGACACCTTACGGCTGGAGTTAAAAAGCACGGGGATCCATGTCTGTTTGATTGAACCCGGTCCCATAGATAGCCGTTTCCGGGCCAATGCCTTGCATGCCCTAGAACAAAATATCGATATCGAAACCAGTGTTCACAGAAAGAAATATCAGACGAACATCCACAGGTTGAAAAAACAAGGACCTGCAGTGCCCTTTACGCTCCCCCCCGAGGCGGTTATAAAAAAACTGATCAAGGCCCTGGAGAGCCGACGGCCCAAACCCCGCTACTATGTTACGCTGCCAACTCATATTCTAAGCCTATTGAGACGCGCCCTCCCCACCCGGCAACTGGACCGCTTGCTGCTAAAGATGGGCTAATACCTAGATCCTGCAAGTGATCACACTCAGATAGCGCAATCTATTGATCCGCATAGCGATATTTGCTCCCTCGGGAATCACAACAAGGATTCCACTCGGTCTCAAATTCGCTCTACGAATCAATATATTACACTCTATAAGCACGATCACTTGCAGGATCTAGGTAGCACAAAAAAAACCCGCCAAGGAAGGCGGGCTAAGGTAAGGAGTCGACGTCTGACCTGGGAGTGAAAAGGCTGCGCTAGGGCAACCTTTACGCCAACTCCGGGAGGAGAGGATTTTAAAAATATGGGCTATAGGCTGATAGTCGGTCCGGTTTAGAGTGCCTGTCAGAAAGTGGCTTATTTTTAACACCAAACACGGGTTCAGCATTTGATCGAAATCAAATTTTGAATTGTTTTTCCAGAATATCACTACCTAGGAGCCTGTCGGACTTAGGACGATCTACTGCGGAAAAGCCGGATTTGGACAGATTTGTCGATCCTTTTCGTTACACGCGACGGCTATTCGCCTCACAAATCCGCCGGGAGCGGATTTACTCACCCCATCCCTGGGGTTCGCCCTAAAAGGGCCAGCCAAGCTGTTCAAAATCGTTCCCGACGATTTTG